>NZ_JAPZRB010000443.1:0-3457 GCF_027531105.1 Microcystis sp. LE18-22.4A | reverse complement strand
AACAGTTTTGCAAGCTCGCTTGGGTGAAGTTCCTTTAGATGTGGAACAATACCTGAATAAAGTTTCGGTACTATCTACATTACAAGAGATTGTTAAATTAGCAGCTACCGCTAATTCTCTCGCAGAATTTAAGCAGTCTTTGGCAAAAATCCAATCCTAGAACTTCTTTAGAAAACGGGTTTCTTTGAGAAACTCTTTGAGAAACCCGTTTTCTTTGAGAGACCGGATACCGACCTCTGGCTTTTTGTTTTAATGGTGGACATTTACTTCGTTTTCTGTATTTTTGGCTGCAAAGTTGTAGATAGGGTAACTTTCATCGTGTTTGTATTGGCTGTTTCTGCTCCAATGTTGAAAAACAGATATTTGAGTTCTCCCTTCGCCTTTAGGCTGACTGAACCATTAATTTCAACAGTCAACTGACTTTCTACATCTACCTTACTAGAAAGAGCTTCCATGACAGATTCAAAGAGTTCTTGCAACTGAACTGCGACGGTTTCCTCTTGTGGTCCCAAAGTAGTCAGGATTTCCTCATCCTCAGTTTGTAAGCTACTAACTGAAGCTGGATCAACGGCTGTGGCATATACTTTAATTGGCATGGTCTTCCTCCTTGGAATTTTTTTGCTGTACAATCGAGAAATCTGGATCGCCATAAATACAATACAGTAGCCAAAATAAGTTTCTCTCATTGGCTGCAACTTCTTTGGCTTTGGCTACAGCCTGTCCGATAGTAATTTTCTCATCTGGGTTGAATAATTCACGGTAAACAATTTCGGCAAAGTTGACGGCATATTTCACTGGTACGGATCCTAAAGTTCCAATGAAAGCATCTGCACCACGCTGATAAAATTTCCAGCCAAAACTGCTAAATTTTCCAAAGGTTAACACGGGAACGGTTGAAGCACAGGCGTTAGCAAACACAAGACTACCTGGCTCAAGGGGTAGCCTTAGAATGGTTTCAGGGAGCAAGTTTTCAATTCGGGTTTTGTTTTTATCGCCAGCAATTTGGAGTAGGTGCGGTTCTAAATGTCCGTGACAGGTAAAATGAAGCGCATCTGTGCCTGGAATAGCTTTTACAAGGGACGAAATTGGCTGTTTAGCTAACAATTGTACCGCTTCCGGGGGGAGAAGATTAGAGAATAGATGGGTAGCTCGCTCTGCTTCCGAGGAAGGTACATCTCCACCGACAATATTGACAATCCGCTTGATTTGTCTTTTTCCCTTACTTTCAGGTCTATTTCTTTTTGGTAAATCTTGACTATCGCTGAGGCGAGGAGAGCGAGCAATAATAAACTTCTTTCCCCAAAAATCTTCGCCGTCGTACATTAATTCCCAAGGAATCCACTGTTCATTAGTGGAGATAATGACAGGAGAACCAATCTTCCAAGTTCCCATTTGTTTGGCCACTTCAGAGGGAATTAACATCTCGAACAAGTTAGCGCCAACACTCTGAAGATTGAAACAGATACTCTCCCAACGCTCATCAGAGGGGTTTCCTTGTTGCACTACTTCTGTCAGGAAAGCATTCAAACTTCGCAAATCATCTTCAATTTGTTGCTGAATATTAGGAATTGTTTTCTCCCACTCGCCTAAGCGATTGGCAGGGAAGATAGTATAGAGTAATTTACTTTCTCTCTCAATCCAAGTAACATTAAGTGTATGTTTATCGGGATTAACCGTCATACTTTCTCAGTTTTTGAGACCATCAATTGGGTCTTCCATTGATAAAACTTTTGGCGATATTTCATGATATGATTAGAAAGTTACGTTAGTTTGAACGATTACATACCCAACTCTTGTTGCTCCTCTGAAAAACTCAATCTCAATAACTTGCTCACCTCTTTCAAGAGGAACAAGGGTAAAAATCACTTCGTTGGAATCGCCTTTAACTGGAACAGTCAACTGCTGCTGATAAGGTCTTATGGCAAATGCTGGAGCAGTAACCTTGACATTTAGTTTAACTTGCTTAGTATTAAGTCCTACTGTAAGCCAAATTTTTTCTGGAACACGAGTAAATTTTGGAATCTCTTGAGTTAGCTGAATCTTTAAATCAACTTTTTGTTCAAGAACACATCCTGATGGGAATTCGATTCGAGTGTGGCGTTCAATTGTTACGCTATTAGGCGGCCGACGGGGTGTAGGCGGACTAGGAATAGCATCAATAAACTTCCCACCCTTAATACTCCCTTTATTCGAGTTAAAATAACCCGGGTTGCCGATATATTTTCTGTTTAAATCCGCTTCTCCACCTGCCAATTTGCCGGGTGGAACCTTAATCGTCGGTTCCCCCTTTACATATGAGTTTATGTCTTGAACAAATTCAGTTTTTCTTAGCCTTAGTCCCTCACCGATTACTGATAAGCTTGTTTCTGGATGAGTCAGCAGTTGAAATTGAATACAGAAATCAGCCAACTGGAAATATCGAGCCTCAATAGCTTTATAAGCTGTCTCAAGGAAATTCAAATCGACTTGGCTCATAATAGTGGCAAAATCAGCCACAAGGCTTTGAGTTTCAGCAGCAAATTTCTTTAAGAGAGTATCAGCTTCACTAAACTTATTTTGTCCCAACAATGCAGCAAGTTGTACGAGTTGCCTATTGCGAGTGTTAGGAAAGTATGCAGCCAAAGCATAAGCCTCGGCGAATTCCCCTTCTCCCAGAAGAGCGACAATCGGTTGCAGCCAAGTTTCACGAGGTGTTTCACTGCGAGTTTCCATTTCCTATACCCTTCCTGACAACGTGGAAAATCTCGTCCTCACTGGTACTGGTAATCTTAATGGCACGGGTAATGCCTTGTCAATTTGGTGCGGCAATTAATGCCCCTCTCGCTTTTACCCGGGCAACAGATAGCACCACGACCAATATTAACACCATTGTTACTAACGTCTTTACCGATGCTAATGGCGCAACAGCCGGAAATCAAGCTCTCGGGATGAACAGTGCTGCTTTAGTGCGGGATAATAGTTCTTCTACTTACCTAATTATCAACGACGGTACAGCAGGCTTCCAAAGTGCTAATGATTTGGTGATTAATCTGACTGGGTTAACGGGTGCTTTCCCGGCGCTCGGTACTATTGCGGTCAATAGTTTCTTTGTCTAAATTGATGGGGGGATTAATTCTCCCCTTTTAATGCTCCCGTTCAAGTAATTTTGATATAAAAAAAGTTAAGAGGCTCTTCTCGACTTTGTGTTATAAGTAGCTGGTTATAGCGTTTTTCAGTCTGCTGAGGTACAAAAGTTATGGGTTTTAGGCAAAAGGCAAGAGGCAAAAGGCAAAAGGGAAGAAAAACAAGTGTACCTCACTAGCTTAGGAAACGCTATATAATTAGGGTTTGCTGAAAAAGTCATTGAAAAGTACAGGTCTCTTAATCAATGATTTCACTTAGCTACAAGCATAAGCTTTAGTTGTTGATTAATTTTTAAGTTATAACTTATCCTAATCATTGACCGAGAAAAAGTGCT
>NZ_JAPZRB010000569.1:0-3351 GCF_027531105.1 Microcystis sp. LE18-22.4A | reverse complement strand
ACCGCCGACACCATCGGTCAAAGCATGGGGGCATCGCGGCTGGGGTTGTCTCTTTCATCGCTGCTCTTTCAACGTAAAGTGCTTACTCTTTAACGATTATACTCGATTTGATCTTTATTTGGCGTTTAAGTCCCATTAGTAAATTCTCAGGGATATCAAATGGTCAACCCATCCTTAGACCAACTCTAGGCAAGGGACTCATTTCTGACAGAAAAGTTCCCCCTTTCTCCCTACTAAACTATAACTTAAGAGATTGACATTACCATCAGCAATATGCTAAAAAACATTAGCTTGATAGCCCAGTAACAATAATTACCCCGTTAAAAATCCCTATATTTTCCCCTAAAGCCAACATCTTTACCTTAGTTGCCAACATGATTCGTCAGTTAAATTATTCTAGAGTTTGGTTGTTATTAATCCTTATTTTTGCGCTTTTCCTGCGTCTAAATGCCGCTTTCTCTTATCCTAATATTCTCTGGCCGGATGAAATTTTTCAGACCTTAGAACAGGGTCATCGACTAGCTTTTGGCAATGGGATGATACCTTGGGATTTTCGGGACGGGATTCGTTCTTGGTTATTTCCGGGGATTCTTGGCGGGATTATGAAGCTAACTGCTGGTTTTTCGGAAGGAGCCAGTGGCTATCTGGCCAGCATCAAGATTTTCCTCAGTTTACTATCTTTAATCCCCGTTTGGATCGGATTCTCGATCGCCTACGAAAGTATCGGTTTGGCTGGTGCTATCCTAACCGGCGGTATTTGTGCGATTTGGTTTGAATTTATCTATTTTGCCCCGAAAGCCTTCACCGAAGTTATTGCTGCTTATTCCCTGCTAGTCGGCGTTTATTTAGGATGTTACGGCAAAAATCCCCCCTCTCGTCAGCGACTGTATTGGACGGGGTTTTTCTACGGATTGACCACCTATCTTCGATTTCATTTACTGCCTGCCATCGCCATCGCCCTCATTTATCAAGTTAGACAAAAAAATTTTCCACAATTACTGCCCCTTGCCCTCGGTTTTATCGGTCCGGTTTTGCTGGGGGGTGCTTTAGACGCTTTCACTTGGTCCACCCCCTTCCAATCGATTTGGAAACTGATCTGGATTAATATTTTTGAAGGAAAATTTAATAGTTTTGGCGTATCCCCCTGGCAGCAATATTTTACTTGGTTAGCCCTCAATTGGTCTTGGTGGCTGTTTCCGATCCTCGTCTTCTGTGCAATCGCTGCTCGTCGTCACTGGATTCTCGCCCTTCTGGCCCTAGTTATTATCCTCTCTCACAGCTTTTTAGGTCACAAAGAATATCGTTTTATTTTCCCCGCCTTACCACTAATTATTATTCTCGCTGGTTTGGGGACTGCCACTCTCGTCTCACGTTTATCGTTAATGCGAGGTTCCCTCGCCGGCAAAACTATCGTTATTTTTAGTAGTTTACTTCTTTGGGCTTTTCTCTCTTGGTTGTTGGCGGGGCGTTTTAATACGGACCAGACTTTTAATTTCGGACCGCCTTGGCAAAAACCGGGCTATACTCACTGGCAAACCCACGGCGGACAATTACAAGCCTATCAGTATTTAAGTAGCGAGAAAAAACTGTGCGGTTTAGGAGTAAAAGGATTGGCGTGGCAGTACACGGGGGGATACGCCTACTTACACCAAGATGTACCGATTTATTTCCTTAAAGATAACCAAAATTTCGAGGAACTACAACCTTATTTTAATTATCTATTATTTAACCAAGACACTGCCGCGGTCGGAGATTATCAACGGGAGAAATGCTTTAACGGAACTTGCGTTTACAGGCGCTCGAACTCTTGTCAAGTTAACCCGAATTATCATATCAATCAGTATCTCAAAGAAGCTGGCGAGTAGGATAATATATCCTTAGGCAAACTTGCTAAATTTGTCAAAAATAAGTCTAAAAAGCAGAGAAAAAAATTTAATTATGTAAGCGGGATAACTTCGATCATGAAAAAAGTTAAAATCTGGTCAATTTGCCTAAGTTTTCTGATTTTAATCTATATAATTTCTGTCATGACGGTCAACCTCTCCTCTTTCCCCGGATTGCACGGAGATGAGGCTTGGTTTGGACTGAATGCCAGGGAAATCCTCCACCACGGAACTCGATCGCTCCACGGACTAAACACCTATACTAGCTCTTTCTATAGCTGGTTAATTTCCCTAACATTTCGCTTGCTAGGCATCAAAGTTTTTTCCTTGCGATTACTGGGGGTTTTCCTTAACCTATTAGGTTTTATTATCGTCGTTTATAGCCTGAATAAATATGTGGATCAAAAGACGAGTATTCTTTTCTTATTTTTACTACTATCTTGTTCTTCTTTACTGCTTTTTCCTAGAATAGCCTGGGAAGTATTCGCTTTACAAGTATTCTTTCTTTCCCTTAAATTTAAGCTTCTTCTCAAGTACTTTAAAAATCATGAATTTACTGGACTCGATATCTTTCTTTTCCTTTTCATAACTTCCCTGGGAGTTATCAATCATTTTATCTTTATCTTTGAATCCCTCGGTTTAACTGTGGCGGCTCTAAGTCTGCACCTACGTTATTTTAATAAAACCACGATCCAGCTTTTCTATTTATCTTTTTTATCCCTGACAGTCGTTTCTATAATTTATGTAACTAAACCTTTAATTAGTGATGAAATTTTTCAAGCATATCGATATATTTTATTGATAATTAGCCTAGCAGTTCTCGCTCTTTTTAGTAAAGTTTTTATCAGAACGCAGCAACAAATTAGCCAGATTTTATCCTTGCCACCACGGTTTAAGCAAATATTTTCTTGGTTAGCTGGTGTTTTTCTCCTACTGCTATCACTATTTTTATTGAGAAACTTCCTGACTATTCATTCCCAAAGTTTTCTTGGCACTATCTCAGGAATTATCGTCATCGAAAGACTCTCCTCCAGCCTGTTAACTGTCTTGAAAAAACAATGGTTAGAAATTACTTGGATAGCTCTCATAAGTATTTTTATCCTGCGGGGATTACAAAAGCTAATCAGTAATAACACGGCTAATAACTTACAAACGGAGGTATTTTTCTACTTATATCCCCTATTCTGTTTATTGTTTGTTTCCCTAGCACCGGGTAACTCCGATCGCTATTATATTATTCCGGGTTATCTTTTTCTGATTGCTTTTCCCCTAGTCGTCCGCAGTCAATATATTACCTATCAAGTTCGTTACCTATACCTATCACTAATTATGGCTCTTCGTTACCCTTTATGCTAAATCAACAGACAAGATGCCAAGATAACATACTTCTAACCCAAAAATTCCGAAAGTTTCTAAAGCCATAGCCTCTCCGTTTTATTAGTTTAAGTTTATTGTTGATTCCCTCGAC
>NZ_JAPZRB010000331.1:0-7587 GCF_027531105.1 Microcystis sp. LE18-22.4A | reverse complement strand
GAATAAACTTGGGAGAAGATTCTGTTCTCGGTTTTCATCTTGTAGGGATTCTTGCTTTTTCCCTATCTACCCAGATATTTTTCTTTTTGGCAACCCTTGTCTTGTCAGGTTTTGACCCACTTGTGTCCGTCAGTCAGGGTACCCATTGAATCACTACAGCCTTCCTTTTGGATTAATGGCTCATTTCAATTTACTTCCCGTCCCCAAGGTTTAACGGCAGCTTTTTGGCAAGGTAACGCTCAACTAAGAGTTGGAGATTTTAATGGAGATGGGAAGGATGATATTGTAAATTTGCAACCTGATGGGAACAACTGGGTTGCTTTATCTAATGGTAATAATACCTTTCAATTCGTTAGTCGTCCCCAAGGTTTAACAGCAGCTTTTTGGCAAGGTAACGCTCAATTAGGAGTTGGAGATTTTAATGGAGATGGGAAGGATGATATTGTAAATTTGCAACCTGATGGAAATAATTGGATTGCTCTATCTAATGGTAATAATACTTTTCAATTCGTTAGTCGTCCTCAAGGTTTAACAGCAGCTTTTTGGAAGTGGAACGCTCAATTAAGAGTTGGAGATTTTAACGGAGATGGGAAGGATGATATTGTTAATTTACAACCTGATGGCAATAACTGGCTTGCCTTGTCTAATGGAAATAATACTTTTCAATTTACCTACCGTCCTCAAGGTTTAACAGGAGGATTTTGGCAAGGTAACTCTCAACTACAAGTTGGAGATTTTAATGGAGATGGGAAGGATGATATTGTTAATTTACAACCGGACGGTAATAACTGGATTGCTCTATCTAATGGGAATAATACTTTTCAATTTACTTACCGTCCTCAAGGTTTAACAGCAGCTTTTTGGCAAGGTGCTGCTCAACTAAGAGTTGGAGATTTCAACAAAGATGGGAAGGATGATATTGCCAATTTACAACCTGATGGTAATAATTGGCTTGCCTTATCTAATGGTAATACATTTCAATTTGTTAGTAAGCCGGAAGGTTTAACAGCAGCTTTTTGGCAAGGTGCCGCTCAACTACAAGTTGGAGATTTTAATGGAGATGGGAAGGATGATATTGTAAATTTACAACCTGATGGTAATAACTGGCTTGCTTCACCTTATAGTGAAACTTTGGGAAATGACCTTTGGAAAGCAAAATATTTTTATACTACTGTTTCTAACACAAAAGACAGAAATAACCTTTATCAATATCGTTTAGGAGACGGAAATACCACCATTTATGATGTCGGTACTTATGGAGGAACAACCCGTGATGGTGGTGTGGATATCCTAGAATTTGGACAAAATATTACCCTTGACTCCCTCAAACTCAAACTAGACAATAATAACCTCATTGTCACCGTTAAAGACACCAATACCATCACCATTCAAGACTGGTTAAAACCCCAAAGTCAAATCGAAGCCTTCCGCCTTTCCGATGGCAAAGAATACACCGTCACCCTTACCCTTGATAGTTCCGTTGCTTTACAACCCCTACTAGGACAGAGCGAATACACTCCTGATACAACCCAATTACCTAGCCAATATAGCTTCAGTCCCTATAAACTGGCAGTAGTTGACCTCACAGGCGACGGAATCCGCCTTATCTCCGCCGCAGATTCCCTTACTCAATACGACATCGATACGGATACTTACCCCGAACAAATGGGATGGGTTGCGCCTACCGATGGTTTCCTTGTTCGAGATGTCAACAAAGACGGTTACATTACCACTCTTAACGAATTTTTCTCCTTAACCGCTCAAAGCAATGTTACCCAATTATCTACTCTCGATAGCAACAAAGATGGGTTAATTAATGCTAGTGATACTCTTTTTGATGAATTGCGTACTTGGACAGATACTAACCTAAATGGACAAGTAGATTTAGGAGAATTAGCCGCACTTTATCGCTACGGAATTAATAACATTTCCGTCACACCCCAAACCAAAGATTATACTGTTGCCGGGAACAAAATCACCGCCTCTGCTTATTTTACCCGTGTTGGTTATGATATTCGTTCCACTGCAAAACTATACGATGTTCAATTTGCCTATGATCCTAATGGTGTCATTCTTGAACAAATGGGTAACGGTGTATCTCGATTTAACTATGAAAACAAACCAGATATTATTTTTGCTGATGATTCCACTCAAAATATTAACCTAACCATCGATCCTAATGATACTTATTCTGCCACAGGTGGCACGGGTAATGACATCTTAATGGTTAAATTAGGTAGCACTAAAGGTGCAGTTCTCAGTGGTGGGGATGGTAACGATAAATTAACGGGTGCAGATGGTAACGATATTCTAGCAGGTGGGGCAGGAAATGATACTATTGATGGCAGTGCAGGAGATGATTTAATTACCATTGATAAAGACGACAATCTTAATAATATTAAAGGGGGAACAGGATTTGATGTCTTAGTCATTGAAGGAGATGGAGATGTTAACCTTATCCTTGACAATCTCGGTGTTGAGGTTGTCAATGGCAATAAAGGCAACAACAATCTTAAGGCAATTGGCTCTCAAAATGTTATCATCTCTGGCGATGCTGGCAATGATACTATTATAGGGGGTACAGGAAGCGATCGCTTAGAAGGCAATACCGGAAATGATGTAATTAATGGTAGTGAAGGAAGCGACATTATTGATGGTGGAGAAAACGATGATATTCTTACAGGAGTTAACCCCCAAAGTACCACCCCCGGAAAAGGTGAAATTGATACTTTTACAGGGGGAACAGGACGAGATAAATTTATTCTTGGTGATAAAACTTGGAGCGGTTATGATGATGGTAATACAACCTCTGCTGGCAACAATGATTACGCCTCAATAACTGATTTTAACCCCAAGGATGATATTATTCAGCTTAAGGGTTCAAGTAGTAACTATCTGTCAACGGTTTCTGGTACTAATACCAATCTTTATATTAATAAACCTGGAACCGAACCCGATGAATTGATTGCTATTATCCAAAACCGCACAGGCTTAAGTTTAGCTGGTAATTATTTTAGTTATTTTATTCCCAATGCTGCCCCGACTAATTTAACTTTATCTAACAGTAATATCGCCGAAAATCAAGCAATTGGTACTGTTATTGGTAACTTCACTACTACTGACCCTAATACGGGCGACACATTCACTTATAGCTTAGTGTCAGGAACAGGTTCAACCAATAATAGTTTATTTGCCATCCAAAACAATCAACTCAAAACTAATGCCGTATTCGACTATGAAACAAAGAATGATTACAGCATTCGAGTTCGTACCACAGATCAAGATGGGTTATCTTATGAGAAAGCTTTAACTATTAATGTTACTAATATTTATGAACCTCCCACATTAGTTGGAAAATATGATACTCCTGGATCGGCTTTCGGTGTCCAAGTAGTGGACAATGACGCTTATGTTGGTAATTTTGGTTCAGGACTTGAAATTATTGACATTAGTAACCCCACTAACCCTACTCTCAAGAGTAGTTATAATTACAATAATAACTATGTGGGTTACTATGGTATGAGAGTACAAGTAGTAGGAAAATATGCTTATATAGCTGATGGTTATTCAGGGCTTCAAATTATCGACATCACTAATCCAAGCAATCCTATTCTTAAGGGAAGTTACGATACGAGTGGCTTTGCTCAAGGAGTACAAGTAGTCAGCAACTATGCCTATATTGCCGATCAACGTTCAGGACTACAAATCGTCGATATTACCAATCCTACTAAACCAACTTTCAAAGGTAATTATGATACGAGTGGCTGGGCTTATAATTTACAAATAGTGGGCAACTACGCTTATGTTGCTGCTGGTGGTTCAGGATTGCAAATCATCGACATTACTAATCCAGCTAAACCAACCCTTAAGGGTAATTATGATACCAGTGACTCGGTTTTTGATGTACAAGTAGTCGGAAACTACGCTTATATTACTGATAGTGATTCAAAACTGCAAATTATTGACATCACTAATCCTACTAATCCCACTCTTAAGGGCAGTTATGCTATTCCTGAGCATATTTTTGGTTCCAATTTTGCTCAGAGTGTACAAATAGTAGGAAACTATGCTTATGTGACTCTTGTTTTCTCAGGATTGCAAATCATCAACATCAGTAACCCAGCTAACCCTACCCTTGTAGGCAGTTATTTAAAGAGCTTTGTTTTTGATGTGCAAGTAGTCGGTAACTACGCTTATGTGACTGATAATACTACAGGTTTAAATATTATTGACGTGAGTGAGTTTAATAGTCCATTGTCTCCCAGTATTGCTCTTGCGGTTTCTGCTAGTAGTGTTAGTGAAGATGGGACAACTAACTTAGTCTATACCTTCACCCGTAACGGAGTAACAACAAATCCCCTAACCGTCAACTATACAGTCGGAGGGACAGCTACCTGGCTCTTCTCGACTTTGTGTGATAATTTTTGCTTATGGAATCGTGAAAGGCTTACTGGGCAAGACTTTTAGGACTATTTTGCGGATATTCTATCAGTATAGACCTCGTTTCCACACAGAAACCAGAAGAGCCGCTACCTTTAATACAGATTACAGTCAAATCGGTGCAGCCAGTTTCACCGCAACGACAGGGACAGTGACTTTCGCGGCTAATTCACCGACAGCTACTGTAACAATTGACCCGACTGCTGATACCACATTTGAAACTGATGAAACCGTTGCTTTAACTCTTGCTTCTGGGACAGGTTATACAGTAGGTACTCCTGACGCAGTTACCGGGACAATTACCAATGATGATTTACCTAGTATCACTCTTGCTATCTCTCCCAGTAGTGTTACCGAAGATGGGACAAGCAATCTCATCTACACTTTCACCCGCACAGGAGATACAACTAATCCCTTAACCGTCAACTATACAGTTGAAGGGACAGCAACCAATGGAAGCGATTACACTTTACTTCCCACCAGCGTCACCTTTGCTGCTAATTCAGCGACTGCTACCGTCACCGTTGACCCTACTGCTGACACAATAGTAGAAAGTAACGAAACCGTCATTTTAACCCTTGCTTCTGGGACAGGTTATACCGTAGGTACTCCCAACGCAGCTACGGGAACAATTACCAATGATGATACCAGTGTCACCCTAGCAGTTTCCCCCGCAAGCGTCACCGAAGATGGGACAACAAATCTGGTTTATACCTTCACCCGCAACGGAGTAACCACTAATCCCTTAACCGTCAATTACACCCTGGGAGGGACAGCGACTCTTAATACCGACTACACTCGTACAGGGACTAACAATACAGTCACCTTCGCTGCTGGTTCATCCACTGCTACCGTAACAGTTGACCCCACTGCTGACACAACAGTTGAATCTGATGAAACTGTTGCTTTAACCCTCGCTGCGGGGACAGGTTATACAGTAGGTACTCCCAACGCAGCCACGGGAACAATTACCAATGATGATACCAGTGTCACCCTAGCAGTTTCTCCCAGTAGTGTTACTGAAGACGGGACAACAAATCTGATTTATACCTTCACCCGTACCGGAGTAACCACTAATTCTTTAACTGTCAACTATACAGTTGGGGGGACAGCAACCAATGGAACCGATTACACTTCTATCCCCACCAGTGTCACCTTTGCTGCTGGTTCAGCGACTGCGACGGTAATCGTTGACCCCACTGCTGATACCACAGTTGAAAGTGATGAAACTGTTGTTTTAACTCTCGCTTCAGGAACAGGTTATACGGTTGGTACAACCGCAGCCGTCACGGGAACTATTACTAATGATGATAATTCCGGTAATAACCCTTATATTCTAGGTGGATATATAGGCTCTTGGAATCTTAACTCCAATACACCTATAGATGCTACATTTAATAAACTTACACATTTGTTCTACTCATTTGCTGATGTCACTTCAAATGGTACGGTTCAACTACCTCAAGATGGAACAGGAACAGGTGACATCGCTAAACTTCAACAAATTAAAGCTCAAAATCCCAACCTGAAAATAATGCTTTCCATTGGCGGTGGAACAGAGAATGATTTCTCCTCTGCTGCTGCTACGGTGCAGTCTAGGGCAAACTTTGCTCAGTCTGCTATCCAACTAATGAAGACTAATGGATTTGATGGTCTAGATATTGACTGGGGGTATCCTGAAGCAAATGAGGATAATAATTACATCCAATTGCTGGCACAATTGCGCCAACAAATCAATCAAGCATCTCAAAATGATGACAAGCAATATCTTCTCACTACAGCCCTTTCTGGTTCTCCTTACATCTTATCTGCATCTGATTATGGAAGCAACCCTTACGATTTCAGCCCACAAGATTTGAAAGCAACTTCCGATTATGTGGACTTTATCAATGTCATGTCTTATGACTACCACGGACCTTGGGAGAACACAACAAATCATCAGTCAGCTTTGTATAAAAGCACCAATGACAACACCTACAACGCGGCTAAAGTAAATACTAATTGGGCGATTCAACACTATCTAAGTGCTGGTGTTCCAGCTACAGATATTGTATTAGGCGCTCCACTTTATGGGCGCACCTGGACTGGAGTTAACGCTGGTAGCAACAATGGGCTGTTCCAGCAGGGTACTGGTAGCTCTGAGCTCACATATAGGGAGCTTTATAATCTATTGGGGACAAATGGCTATCAATCTTTCTGGGATAATAGCGCCAAAGTTCCCTATATTTATAGTTCTCAAACAAAGGTGTTTAGCACCTACGAAAATAACCAATCAATTTTGGGGAAAACTGATTATGTCAAACAACTTGGAATCGGTGGTGCATTCTTCTGGGAAATTACTCAAGATTTGCCCATAACTCATAGTGATTCTTTAATCAATGCTGCGGCTACAAATTTGGGAATTAATAATGTTGTTTTACCCACCATTACCCTAGCGGTATCACCCAGTAGCGTATTAGAAAACGGACTTAACAACCTGATTTACACTTTTACCCGCACAGGAGCAACAACCAACGCCTTAACAGTCAACTATGGTATTACTGGTACTGCTGACAGTAGCGACTATACAGGTGCAACACCCGGAACCGGAAAAACCATCACCTTTGCTGCCAGTGCAAGTACAGCCACTCTCATTATTGACCCCACTGCGGATACCACAGTTGAACCCGATGAAACTGTCATTTTAACCCTCGCGACCGGGACAGGTTATACAGTAGGTACGACTACTCCAGTGACGGGGACAATTACCAATGATGATACCAGTGTCACCCTAGCAGTTGCTCCCAGTAGTGTTACTGAAGATGGGACAACAAATCTAGTCTATACCTTCACCCGTAACGGAGTAACCACTAATCCCTTAACCGTCAATTACACCCTGGGAGGGACAGCTACCCTTAATACCGACTACACTCGTACAGGGACTACCAATACAGTCACCTTCGCTGCTGGTTCATCCACTGCGACTGTAACAGTTGACCCCACTGCGGATACCACAGTTGAACCCGATGAAACTGTCATTTTAACCCTCGCGACCGGGACAGGTTATACAGTAGGTACGACTACTCCAGTGACGGGAACAATTATCAATGATGATACCAGTGTCACCCTAGCAGTTGCTCCCAGTAGTGTTACCGAAGACGGGACAAC
>NZ_JAPZRB010000306.1:0-13373 GCF_027531105.1 Microcystis sp. LE18-22.4A | reverse complement strand
AATAAGTACGGGCGAAGCATTCGGATAGAAAATCTACCTTTTCACCGATAGGTTATTGTCCGAATGCTTCGCCCCTACAGGACGCGGGCCGATGAAGACGCAAGGTTTTGAACGACGATTCTCTCAAAATCTTGCACCTGTTTCGCAAGAAAAGCCCCAAAACCTTTACTTTGCCTACATTTCAGATTTATTCAGCAAACCCTAAATACTCCCTATTTTTTTAGGAGATTTTAACTGACTGAGAACAACGATTTGATGAGTTGCATTCCAGACGTTTTTGACGTTCTGCTAAGATTGTTTTTAAATTCGGTCTTCCGGTTAAGGTTAATCGCCAAGAAGCCCAAATTTCATAGATAATATCCACTAGAAACCCAATAACCGGCCATTTGGTAGCGGCATAAATCCAACCAATGCCCAAAATATCATAGACTTGGCGAAACACTTCCACATTTTGGAGGATAGTACCATCAGCTAGTACGGCGTGGATTCGTCCCATGGCTGCCGCGAAAGAAATACCGCCATTTTCCTCTGGATTATAGTTTTCGGCGGCAATATCGACAAAAGCAACTAATCCTCTCCCAGCATCCCGTTTTTGCAGAAAATTGACCTCGCGCAAGCAGAGGGGACATTCTCCATCGTAGAGGAGTTTAATTTTCCAAGAGGGCGATCGAGTAGAATTTTCTAAGGTATCAGCAGATGGAGTCGGTAAAGATGACATGATCTTCTAGGGATTTTCTTTTCGGTGGTCGGTAATTAGTCAGGGGTTGAGAAGTGGGGAAGTGGGGTAATGGGGGAGTGGGGGAGTGGGAAGTGGGGGAGTGGGAAGTGGGGAGAATAAATAAAAGCAATCTCCTGAATACTGGCTCGGAGAATACTGACTCCTGATGATTATTTTATGGCAATTTATCAGATTGGATGGTATCACTCTCTATTGGTTCTCGATCGTTGCGTTTTGAGAAACCCCAAGCAAAGAGGATAGCAATTAAACTAATCATAATCCATTCCGGCGGCACAAAATCGGGACTAATCACCCGCAACAGCAATCTTAAACCCACCAAACCGACGGTGACAAAACCGGCATCTTCTAGGTGGGTGTATTCCTCTAACCAGCGAATAAATAAACCCGCCATAAAGCGCAGGGTAACTACTCCGATCGTACCACCAAGCAGGATCAACCAAGTATCATCGGCCACGGCGATGGAAGTGGTGACACTATCGAGGGAAAAAGCTAAATCAGTAACGGCAATTAGGGGGATAGCTTGCCAGAGAGAGTGAAACTGGAGACTATGATGGCTGTGATCCTTGTCTTCAGGGGAGGCAAAGTAATTAAAGACTAACCAGAGCAAATATACTGCTCCCAAAAGTTCAAACTGCCAGTATTTAACCACCCAGGTGGCGGTAAGAATCAAGATCATACGGAGAATATAGGCGAAAACTAAGCCAATATTCAAGGCCTGACGTTGACGCTGATGATCTCCTAATCCCTGTGCTATGGAAGCGAGAGCAATGGCGTTATCTGCTGATAATACCGCTTCTAGGGCAATGAGAACCAACAGAATTAACGGGGTTTTTAGACTAAGGGTTAGAGATGAATCAAGGAGCGAGTCTAACATTGAGGCCGCAGGTAAAAATAAATGTAATCATGGCAATACCTCAGCTTAACGCTTTTACAACTTTCTTTTCTAGGGGAGATAACCGTCATCGGGGGGGGGAGATATGAAGTCTTGTAACGAAATGATGCAGAGAACCCCGATGATGTCGGAAAGTATTGGATGAATATCTTTATGAGGAGATAATCAGCAATGCTTTCTGATACTCAAGTTTTGGTCGCTCTGGTAATTGCTTTAATCCCCGGGATTTTGGCTTTTCGTCTAGCGACGGAACTTTATAAGTAAAGTCGCTTTCAATAAACCCTGATCCCGTCTGACCTAGCTATAGGATAGACCGATTGGGGTTTTTTCAGTGATCAGTCATCAGTTACCAGTTATCAGTGATTGGGTGTAACTTGAAGGTAATTAGCCACTTTTCTGACCGATTTTACTTATACTCATAAATCTATGACCGCAGGAACACGAAACCAAACCGACAAAAAAACACGAAAAAAGCCAAAAAGCGGCAATAAATCCCAAACCTGGCAAGTTATCGAGATTTGGATGCGAATTATTGCCTATAGCGCCATTTCCGTCACGGCAGTTTTTGCGATCGCTCGTTTGCTACCCTACCAACAGATCCAACAGGCAAAACTGGAAGAAGTGCGTTTGGCAGCCCAAGAAAAGGAGGAACGCGTCAATCAATTGCGCGGTCAATTTACTCGCAGCTTCGATCCTAGTCAAGCGCGGCAAGTCATGGGGGAACAAAGTCCCCGACGGGATCCTAATCAAAGACGCATTTTTTGGGTTTCTCAGTAGATTAGCTGCCCGTGCATCTCAATCACTTGTTAAGACTTCAGGGGAGAGGAGAGAGCCACAGAGTCGGTCTGAGCATTTGTCAGGATAAAACTAATGACCACAGCGACACAATTATTAAGCATTTCTGCCTTGACAAAAGAGGATTATTATGCTCGTGATTGGGTAAAATTTTCCGATGCACTAAATCCTGTGGCATTAATCGATTTTAACTGACTTGAGGGAATCAGATAGGAATTTACAAGGAGATGAAAATTAAAATCTTTCTGTGAAAACTGATAACTCACATCTGATAACTCACATCTGATAACTGATAACTGATAACTCACATCTGATAACTGATAACTCACATCTGATAACTGATAACTGATAACTCACATCTGAAAACTGATAACTCACATCTGAAAACTGATAACTGATAACTGATAACTGATAACTGATAACTGATAACTGATAACTGATAACTGATAACTGATAACTCACATCTGATAACTGATAACTGATAACTGATAACTGATAACTGAAAACTGATAACTGAAAACTGATAACTGATAACTGATAACTGAAATGACTCGATCCTATTTTGCTACTACCGCGAGGGGACTAGAAGAAATTGCCGCTAGGGAATTAGAATTCCTAGGGGCCAAAGAAGTGAAACCAGTATTCACGGGAGTCCATTTTCAGGGAGATCTGGCCCTACTCTATCGAGTCAATCTTTGGTCAAGAATTATTTTTCGGGTTTTGGTTCCCATTGCCGAAATTCCCTGTGGGGATGGGGAGGAACTTTATGATGGCATTCAAGCCATTGATTGGCGCGATTATCTCAGCAGTGAGGAAACTTTAGCGGTACAATGTACGGGAACGAACGATCGCCTCAATCACACCCATTACACCGCTTTAAGCATCAAAAACGCTATTATCGACCAACAGCGTCAACAGGGGAATCCCCGTTCTTTTGTGGATACAGAAAATCCCGACCTGCAAATTAACGCTCATATCGAGAAAAATCGCTGTGTGCTTAGTTTAGATAGTTCTGGTCACAGTTTACATCGTCGCGGGTATCATCGGGCCATGGGAGTCGCACCTCTGAAAGAAAGTCTCGCCGCTGCTTTGGTAGAATTATCGGCATGGCAGGATGATATGGCGCTTTTAGACCCTTTTTGTGGTTCGGGAACCATTGTCATCGAAGCGACGTTAAAAGCTTTAAATATTGCCCCCGGTTTATCTCGTTCCCAGTTCGGATTTCAGAAGTGGCCAGACTATCAACCGGATTTATGGCAATCTTTGGTTAAGGAAGCTAAAGAAAAACAAAAATCTCGGCTAAATGCGCCAATTTATGCTAGTGATGCCGATTATGAGGTTTTGCGTCAGGCCGAGGATAATGCCTATTTTTGTCAAGTGCAGGAGCATATTAATTTTAGCTTGCAAAGCATCACCGACTTAGAACCGACGAGCGATCGAGGGATTATTCTCTGTAATCCCCCTTACGGCAAAAGATTGGGCAATACCGAAGAATTAGGGGCCTTATACAAATCCTTCGGTGATGTCTTAAAACAGAGGTTTAAGGGTTGGACAGCCTATATTTTATCGGGAAACAAAGAACTGACTAAACAAATCGGCCTGCGTTCTTCCCGTCGCACTCCCTTGTATAACGGTTCTCTGCCCTGTACCCTCTTAAAATATGAGTTGTATTAAGCTAAGACGCATTTAAGCCGCTTATTCTTAGATTAGCCGAATCTCCCCCACCCCCCCTTGCCCCTAGGGTCGATTCAAGGTAGGGTTGATTCAAGGTAGGGTTGATTCATGAATCAACCCTACTAGGGGGTGGGGGGGTCTTGCCTCTTGCCTCATCTCAACCAGTAATTTAAATTTGCGGGCAGTTTGACTACATCAAAACCTTGAGACTGTCAAGGGCTAAATGAACATTTTGACGAACTGAGGCGGCAGAAGTGTGTAAATCCAGACGTTCAGCATCGGTCAAACGCACTTCCAGAATACTTTCCACACCCCGACATCCTAAGCGACAGGGAACCCCCAGATAGACATCCTGTAAACCGTATTCACCCTTAAGATAGGCTGCCGCCGGCAGTAAACGGGATTGATTTCTCAATATCGTCTCGACCATGGTACAGGCAGAGGAAGCAGGGGCGTAATAAGCGCCGCCAGTTTGCAGTAATTTGACGATTTCAGCCCCACCGTTGCGAGTTCTCTCCACTAGACGATTAATTGTTATCTCGTCCATTAATTCGGTAATCGGCACACCACTGACGGTACAGTAACGGGGTAGGGGCAACATTAAATCACCGTGACCACCCAAGACCATGGCATGAACGTCGGCGGTACTAACCCCCAATTCCATGGCGATAAAGGTTTGTAAACGGGAAGAATCGAGGACTCCGGCCATTCCCATCACTCTTTGGGGGGGTAAACCGGTTGCTTGCCAGACTAGATAGGTCATCACATCCAGGGGATTGGTGATGACGATAAAAATGGCCTCTGGAGAATACTGGAGGCATTTAGTGGCGGCCTCGACGACAATTTTGGCATTGACATTCATGAGATCATCGCGACTCATGCCCGGTTTTCTGGCTAATCCAGCCGTAATCACGACAATATCCGAACCTACCGTGTCTTCGTAGTTATTAGTGCCGATAATCTCGCTGTCGTGCAGTTCTATGCCCTGAGCTTCCATCAAATCTAGGGCAATACCCTGGGGTAAACCATTGACGATATCGAGGAGAACTACATCGGCGAGGTTTTTTTCGGCGATGCGTTGGGCCAGGGTGCGTCCGACGTTACCAGCACCAATAACCGAGACTCGGGGCGATTGACAGGGGATGAGTGTATCGTAGAAGTCAGCCATGGTTTATGGATGAGGCAATATCCTCATCAGACGGGTTCCAGTTGTTCGAGCTTTAGCCACACACTGGGGGTAGGAACATAGAATTTAATCAAAGCGTAATCATCTTTTACATCCAAGACTTCTGCTGTCGAGTTGAACATATAACTGGGTAAACGGCGATCGCTGGCTAGGGCTTCGAGGCTATTTTCTAGGTTTCCCGTCACCACGCGGACTAAAGCTCCTTTCTTAATTGTAGCTGCCATGTTTTTCTCGTTAAATTTGCTTGGGGTTTCTCCCATAAATTGTTACATATTCGGGCGGGCCTCTGACAAGAGGGTGTGGGGTGTGGGGTGTGGGGTGTGGGGTGTGGGAATGATGAATTATGAAGTGGGGAGGTGGGGAAGTGGGGAAATTGAACTAAAACCCTAAAACCCTAAAACCCCAAAACCTGCCTCCTACCTTTTGCCTTAATTAAAACTCAACCATTTGACCATAACTTAAGAGACTTTGTAGGGTGGCGAGGCGATTTTCCCAGACCTGTATTTGATAGGCAGATAAATCTTTTTGTCTGGACATCACAGATTTAAATTTATAGCTAAATCGCTTTAAAGCATTTTGAGTTAAAGTCAAATTGCGAGGGCTGGGATTATTAGCCAATTGTTCTAATAGATTAGCCATTTCGTCCACTTCTTGCCCCCAAGCTTTTAAGGTTCCCTCCTCCATTGCCCATAAATTATTTATTATTAAAAAACTCCACTCTTGACGCAGGGAATTAAACCTCGCCGCCGCCGTTTTGAAGGGTTGACGGTGGGGTAAAGGTTCGGTTTTTTTCGTAATTATCGATCCCTGAATGCGATTAAGAATTGTTTGCAAGTTGGGATTGAGATTTTCTGTGGCAAAAAGAGCGAATCCCGAAGTGGGAAGATTGCGAATAAATTGTAGTTGATCGATCGTGACTTGATCGGGTACTTTTAACAGACGGATACCGGGTATAATCAGAGCATTTCCTGCAATTTGGCGATCAAATAAAGACTTGGTTTTATCTTCTAAAGTCCCTGTATCGAGAGCATAAGTCATTAAAAATATCAGGTCTATCCATTGATTTTGTCCCCATTCTTCCCAGTTTTGTTGAATACGATATAATCGTTCTTTTTGTTCTAGGGGAAACACCGCCGCCGACATTTTTAAGTGGGGGCGAATCTGTTTTAAGCGAGTAGAAACCTGCGAGACAAAAGTATCAACCTGACGGATTTTAAAGCTAGTCCATTGTTCCCATAAAGCACCCCGGGGATTTAACGTAATTGGATCAACTCCCGTCATTTGTTTAAATAACCAGCGGCCGGATTTACCATAACCATAGGTTTGATTAGAATCTTGACTCTGGAAGGGATAGCGAATATAATCTAACTGCAAGCCATCCACATCATAATTCTTGACAATTTCCTCGTAAAGAGATAAAAGATAGTTCTGTACCTCGGGATTAGCAGGATCAAAAAAGGCCTTTTTCATGCCTTGACTGTAATCAAAAGAACCACCACTTTTATTAGTTGCCCCCCAATCGGGATTACGGGATAAAACCGGACCTAGATAATCTAATGGTTGCTCTAATACTTTATTATGAGCTTGATTAGCCGCCGCAAAAACCCACACCCAGGCGTGGATTTCCATATTGCGTTCATGGGCTAATTTAACGGCAACTTTTAGGGGATCCCAACCTCTGGTTAAAGGGTTTTGTTCGGGGGCAACTTGACTGGGATAAATAGTATAACTAGCATTAACTGTCTCGAAAAAGACCACATTAATACCCGCTGCCGCCATGCGATCAAATACTTTAGCTAAATCGTCCTCATTTTTAGCTTCTACGATCGTGCCTCTATCTAACCACATTGCCCGTATTTCTGGCTGGGCAAATTGTCGATTAGTGGGATAATTATCCCAAAGACTTCGCCGCGCTTGTAACCAAAATTCTCGCGCTTGCGTATAGGAACCCTGAGCAATTAAATTCTGAAAATTATTTAAGGCTCCTTGGGCATTTTCTAGGGCTAAACGGAATCGTCTGGCTGTATCTGAGGTGGGGGAATTTTTCCCGCGATTATGAAATGCTTGTGCTAAGGATTTATCAGTATTGGATATATTACTGTTGCTGGCTTCTAAAGCTAAGAGAGTCACCCCATAACGCCCGATTAATCCCTGCAATTCCGCCGTCATCTGGCTAATTTGTTGAGGAGTTAGGCTGGCTCTGGGGGGAATTGCCTCGGTACTCGGACTTAATCTCGCCGTTTCACTGGGGGGATTTTCTGAAATCTGCGGTAGAGGGCGACGGGGTGCGATCGCAACGCGCTCGCTACGCGAGATCGCTAATGGTGTATTGTTAATATTATTAACTATTGTTGAGCTTCCTTGACAATAGGGCGCAATTGTGCTATTGGAAGAACTGCGATTAATGCCGTAGCGTTGCAGGGCGGTTTCTAGCCAAGCACTATCGAGGGCGAGATTAGCGACGGCATCGCTGCCCCAGCGCCAACCGAGAAAGATTGAGTTATTATTGAGGACAACGGCGGGGGGATTGTTCCGCGCCCCCCAGACGGCAACGGTTTGGCTATTAACTCCCGTGGGGATAACCACACCACCGAGGAGACTGCTGGCTAAAGGTTTTTGGTTTTTCAGTTCACCCAAATTAGTCGGCCGCAGGGTGTAAGCTTGGGAGTGAGGATAGGCCCAGTAAGCCCCAAATAGCGATCGCAATTGATCGCGCACAGCAGGTTCCGAAAGATTCCCCGCCGGACCGGTGACAATAATTTTACCACCGCGATTAAGCCAACGACTCAAGACATCAGCTTGTAAACCGGAAATAGTCTCGACGTTGGGGATGATTAGAACCTTAATTTTATTTAAATCCGCGTCGCTTTGCCACTGATTACTCTGGAGAATGCAGTAATTAACCCCGACATTTTGCAAACGTTCGGTTATAGCTGTCCATTGATTGGCATTTTCTTGACTTTTTAACACTGCCACCGGTGTCGCTAAAACTGGGATCGGCAGCAAGACACCCACACAGGACAAAAGACAGGCAATTAGGGGCTTGTTAAAAAGATGATCAAGATGGAAGGACGATCCCAGCACGTTTTTTCTCTTAATTTTTTTGGTTAACTCCTCCTGATTTTACCCAACTTAGCCAAAAAAGAGGATCTTTGGCAACAAAAATTGCGTTTTAGTCGTCGGCAACAGGGTTTTAGGGTGTTAGGGTGTTGGGGTTTTAGTTGAAATTCCCCACTTCCCCACTTCCCCACTTCCCCATCTCCCTATAACTGTAAAGACAATTGCCGAAAGTGAGTGCCGCGATGTTCAAAACTTGGGTATTGGTCAAAACTGGCGCAAGCGGGCGATAATAACACCACTTTAGCCTCTTTTGCCGGTCCTAGTTCAGCCGCGCGTTGAACTGCCCTGTCCATCGTTTCTACACATTCATAATCTTGATAACCTGCTGACTGTAAACGACGGGCAAAATCGGCGGCAGCGTCACCAATCAGCAGCACGGTGGCGACTTTTGCCTTAATTTCAGCGATCCAAGCCCGATCATCCCCTGCTTTCGCTTCTCCCCCCGCGATTAAAATCGCCGGACTAGGGACGGATTGTAAGCCCACTGCGGCGGCATCGTAGTTAGTTGCTTTACTATCATTAATAAAGTCTAGGCCTTTATAGGTACAAATATACTCTAGACGATGGGCAACCCCAGGGAAAGTGGCGATCGCTTCGGTAATGGCTTTTTTCTCGATTCCTGCCAATCTAGCGGCGGCCACAGCCATAAGCAAATTCTGCTGATTGTGACTACCCACCATTTTCAGGAGATTAACCGGGGCAATTAACTCCCCAAAAGCCACGATCCAGTTATCTTGGAGATAAACACCACGACTAGGATCGCCCAAAAGCGCAGCTTTGCCCTGCACAGAAGTCCAATAAGCTTGTTGCCATTGACTAACACCGATTTGACGCAGATAGGGATCATCACCGTTGAGGATTTGGCGATCGCTTCTTTGCAGTAAAGAGGCTTTAATCTGATAATAATTTTCGAGGGTTTGATGACGACTGAGGTGATCGGGGGTAAAAGTTGTCCAGATGCCGATTTTCGGCGATAAATCCCGACTGGACTCGATCTGATAACTACTAATCTCCGCAATAATCCAATCGTATTTATCGGCTTTTAAAGGCAATTCACAGGCAGCATAGCCGATATTACCGCAGGAAGGGGCATTTAACCCCGCTTTTTGAAAAATAGCGGCACAGAGGGCGGTGGTGGTGGTTTTGCCGTTAGTTCCCGTAATACCCAACCAAGGGGAAGATTGCAGATAACGCCAAGCTAATTCTAATTCTCCGATCGTATCGATGCCTTTTTCTCTGGCAGTAATTAAAATCGGGGCATCCCAAGGCACCCCGGGGCTAACCACGATAAGATTAGGCAAGTCCGAAGCCTCTAGACTGAGATTTTGACCAAGATTGACAATAATTCCTTCCCTTTCCAGATTGGTTTTGGTTGCTTGTAAACTGGGAGAATCAGAGCGATCGCTTAATGTCACCTGCCAACCATCCTGTTTTAAGCATCTTGCCGCTGCTATTCCCGATCTTCCCAATCCAATAATCGCCGCTTTCGCCATCTTGTTGCCACTCTACTCAAGAGTCAATTTTTAGCAATCTCTATCCTACTGTGGATTAGGTCGAGTAATAACTAGGGTTTGCGGCAAAAAGTTTTTCGGTGGGGGCAGGGTGTAGGGTGTGGGGTGTAGGGTGTAGGGTGTAGGGTTTTAGCGATTTTGAGGGGGTCAATTACCTAATTTTCAGGGAAAAAGTCCAGGGATTTTCCACCCGATCACTACCAGATCTGGTACTTTTTGGAAACCAAAAAGTCTAAAAGTTTTACCCAACAAGGTTTTTAGATTTATTGAGCAAACCCTAGCTATCTTCCAAGAAAACAAAATTCTCTGGCTTACGTCTAGATCGATAAAATAAATGCAAGTACAATCTCCATAACAACGCTCCCTATTTATGAATCTAAAATCATCCTTAAAATTTACCCTATTGTTTTCACTTCTGGGGGGTTGTCTCCTGACTACACCGAGTCAAGCAACTCTCTTTGAACAAAGAGAAGTTAATCAAGAAGATTTTATCGCTATTGCCCGACCCTACGGTAACGGTAAATACGATTTACTGATTTTGCAACAAATCCCAGGAAAACGCCAATGTTGGGCGGTAAATGGCACAGAACCGACCATTGTTCAGCCTCTGCTGCTCGATTTCGATTTTACCGGCAGTTGTGAACGGGCCACCGACAGTAACGGTTATTCCCTTCGCATTCAGGGCAAAGATTACGGTTTAGAATACCTGCTGCGTATCGTACAACGCAACGGGGAATTAGTCCTTGTGGGAACCCCCCGCAATCCCAGGCAATCGGAGGTAATTATTGGACGGACAAAAGGTTTAGGGACCGGTTTAATGCAAATTTATCTCATCGATGGCTGGCGCTTTACTAAACGCAGTCTAGCCGGTCAAAATCTCAGTCATATCTATCTAACTGCCGATAGTCCCAATTTCAATCCTCCCCCGGAATTACTCGCGGGTAATAGTTATTCCCTCCCCAGAGAATCCGTCAAAGCAGAAACACCTGTTAATCCTGCTGCTAATCCTGAAGTGCGAGAATATACCTTTACCGCTGCAGAAACAGCAGTAGAGAGCAATCCTCAGCCAGTGGTCAATAATCCAGTACCAGAGCCAAATTTAACGCCACCGTCCCCAGTTACCCCTAATTTACCCCCCCTGACTCCTCCCAATTCTCAGAATAATAATGCAATTGTACCACCTCCGCCACCGCGCAACCTAGGCAATCCCAGAAGTTTATCAGACGTAATCACTTTTAATCGGGCTGCCGCTAATCCCAGTAGTGGTAATATGAGCAATAGTAGTCGCCAAGGTTTTAAAGTAGTAATCGAAGCTAAAACCGAGAGCGATCGCACTAGGGTTCGTTCTCTCTATCCCGACGCTTTCCCCACTTCCCACCAAGGTCGTCGCGTCTGGCAAATAGGCGCGTTTAGTAGTCGCGATAAGGCTGAAAACGCTTTACAAACTCTTGCCCCCCTGAGCGGATCGATCGTACCATTTTAGGGAACGCTGGAACTGCGGAACGGGGAACAGAGAGTGGATAGGGGAAATGGGAAAATGGGGAAGTGGGGAAATGGGGAAATGGGGAAATGGGGAAATGGGGAAATGGGGGAATTCAACTAAAACCCTAAAACCCTAAAACCCCAAAACCCTAAAACCCCAACTCTCAACTCCTGACTTGAAAGGGGGTGTAGGGTGTGGGGTGTGGGGTGTAGGGAAGGAAACCTCTTTCCTCTGTGGGGGTGAAAATTTTTTCATCGGGACTGACTCCCCAGACTCCTGACGTCTAGAGTAACTGATAACTGATAACTGATAACTGATAACTGATAACTGATAACTGATAACTGAAAACATGGAAATATCGGAACTAAAAAAAGGTATCGAGATAGTAGGATTGCGCCTGGGTAAAACCCAGGACTATCTTTGACTTACCCACTTTAAGGGCGAAAATTAAAGACTTAGAACAGGTGGCGGCCGTCCCTACTTTTTGGGATAATCTCGATACGGCTCAAAAAACCCTGCAAGAACTAAATGAATGTAAATCTTCTTTAGAAACCTATCAGGGTTGGTGTGGACAATTAGAAGATACCAAGGCAATTATCGAGTTATTAGAATTAGAATCCGATCGAACTTTACTAGAAGAAGCGACGGACAATTTAACTCATTTACAGCATGACCTCGATCGCTGGGAATTGCAACAGCTTTTAAATGGTCCCTACGACGCAAAAGGAGCGGTTTTAACGATTAATGCGGGGGCCGGGGGAACCGATGCCCAAGATTGGACAGAAATGCTCCTGAGAATGTATTCTCGCTGGGCCGAGAAACAGGGTTATAAAGTCACTTTAGCGGAAATATCAGAAGGAGATGAAGCGGGAATTAAATCGGTGACAATTGAGATTGCCGGAACTTATGCTTACGGTTATCTGAAAGGAGAAAAAGGCACCCATCGGTTAGTAAGAATTTCCCCTTTTAATGCTAATGGTAAACGTCAAACCAGTTTCGCCGGGGTGGAAGTGATGCCAATTTTGGGCGATGATGCGGTGAGGGTAGAAATTCCCGATAAAGATTTAGAAATTACCACCACTAGATCTGGGGGAAAAGGTGGACAAAATGTTAATAAAGTGGAAACTGCCGTGCGTGTAGTTCATCTTCCCACAGGTATCGCTGTGCGTTGTACCCAAGAGCGATCGCAATTACAAAATAAAGAAAAAGCCCTAGCTTTATTAAAAGCGAAATTGTTAATTATCGCCCGGGAACAACAGGCTCAAGCGATCGCCGAAATTCGCGGCGATATGGTGGAGGCCGCTTGGGGCAATCAAATCCGTAACTATGTTTTTCATCCCTATCAATTGGTTAAGGATCTCCGCAGTAATGTGGAAACCACCGATGTTACCCGGGTAATGAATGGGGATTTAGATAGCTTTATTGAAGCCTATTTACGTTTGGGGGGGAACAGTGCAGGTTATACTGATTCCTAAGATGAGAGCAGCTCTATTTTCTCGCAAATTCTGTTCTTATGCTATTTGTCCTCTACTAAGAAGAAAAATCAATGGTTATTATCGAGATTACCAATGTGGAAGAAATATTAAGCGCAAAAATTGGCTCTTTTGCCGCTAAAATCGTCCAAGCTCTAGCAGATGATGAAGGGAAAGTGGAAGAGGTTCTCATCAAAGAATTACAGGCTAATTTTCAGGAAAGGGGCATTAAAGCTAATCTGTTTAGTGTCACTGGGTTAGATATGCTCGGCAATGGCAGGCTAGAAGTTAACGTTAATGTTCGTTCTGCTAATATGATGTCCTAAGAGAAGATAAAATCGCCAATGGTTGGGTTAAATATACTTAGGGTTTGCTGAAAAAGTTTTTCCTAGGGGCAGGGTGTAGGGTGTGGGGTGTGGGGTGTGGGGTTTTACCGATTTTGAGGGGGTCAATTACCTAATTTTCAGGGAAAAAGTCCCTGAATTTACCCCTGATCACTCC
>NZ_JAPZRB010000417.1:0-15409 GCF_027531105.1 Microcystis sp. LE18-22.4A | reverse complement strand
TCCGAGCCAGTAGTCAGTAGTCAGGAGAATTAAGAATGAGCATTAATCAATTAAATGCTCTATTTGGTTATTTTATGCAATTTTATGCTTATTTTTCTCATTTTTGCCCTCTCAAAAATTAATTATGCAAGAACTCTAATGAAAACAGATAAAACGCTGTAGAATAATTGAAGGTTATTTAAGAGATTTTTTCAGCCCTTTCCTGAATCCCAGACAGCCAGTTTTTGATAAGAGTCTGGGATAGGTGCGACAGTAAGGATTAAAAGTATCGTGATCAAGACCAACGATCAAATAGGCACAGATGACTAACTGCCACTATTGACAATATTCCTAAGCATCTAATCAAGGGGAAACATCGATCGATAATAATATGCTTTCGCCCTTGGCAAGTTCCAAAGCATAACAGAGATTGTCTCAAGCTGGTCGCGTCGCTAATACTTGCGGCGATTTTTCAGTCATCGGTAAACATTAACCAGTAATCAGTGAACGGCAAACTCAAATCTGATAACTGAGTCAAGATAGCTAAAAAACCCCCATCGCCCCACCATGCGTTTCAGACAAATTTTTATGCTTTTATGACATGGCTGACAATATTTTGTAACAATCTATACTATCTTTCCCGTTGAAGACTGTAAATTTAAGTTAATTGCTTCGGTGATAACCCTGAAATAAAGTGATCTTTCTAGCCCAGATGACTAAAAACCGCCCCTATCTATCGACTCCTCAAAACTGTTATGCTTCCGGAAAAAATCTCTTAGACAAAAACTATTGCTAAATCTCCCTAGATGGAGAAGCAAAAGCGATCGAGAGATAAAAATAGTTAAAGCCTCCTTACTGAATCAACAGTTACTTTCAAGAAATTTTCTCGGTTATCACCGCAGTCAGTTAGGGGAAGTAATGAGAATTGTTCACCGTTTCATCACCTTTGTTTAGTTTCTAATCACGATTTTTTAGTCCATGAGTAAACTTTCTAGACGTAGATTTATCTTCACTGCCGGGGCAACTGCCGTAGGAACCGCAATTCTCCACGGTTGCGCCACTCCCAATAATACCGCAACCAGTCCCTCCCCGGCCGGCAGTCCTGCCGCTTCCCCCGCTGCCAGTGGAGAAACTCCCGAAGTCACCACCGCTAAACTAGGTTTTATTGCCCTCACCGACGCTGCCCCCTTAATTATCGCCAAAGAAAAAGGTTTATTCGCTAAACACGGGATGCCCGATGTGCAAGTGATGAAACAAGCCTCTTGGGCTGCAACCCGGGATAACCTCGAATTAGGTTCTGCGGGAAACGGTATCGACGGGTCCCACATCCTCAGCCCCATGCCCTACCTAATGACCTTGGGCAAAATTACCAAACAGCCCGTACCGATGTATATTCTGGCGCGTTTGAATACCAACGGTCAGGCCATATCGATCTCCAAATCCCACGCAGATTTAAAACTCGACCTCGACAGTTCTAAACTCAAAGAAACCCTCACCAAAGCGAAATCTGCCGGCAAAGAAATGAAAGCTGCCGTCACCTTTCCGGGGGGCAACCACGACCTGTTCATGCGTTACTGGCTATCTGCGGGCGGCATCGATCCCAATAATGACATCTCCCTCATCGTCGTTCCCCCGCCGCAGATGGTGGCCAATATGAAAGTCGGCACCATGGACGCGTTCTGTGTCGGCGAACCGTGGAACGCCCAAATCGTCTCCAAAGGCCTCGGGTACACTGCCCTGATCACTGGAGAATTCTGGAAGGATCACCCCGAAAAAGCCTTCGCTTTACGCGCCGATTGGGTGGATAAAAATCCCAAAGCGGCAAAAGCTTTAACTATGGCTGTTCTAGAAGCGCAGCAATGGTGCAATGATCCCGCTAATGTTAAGGAAATGTGCGAGATTATTTCAGGACGGGAATGGCTGAAAATTGACCCCGCCGATATCTTGGGAAGAATGCAGGGTAATATCGATTTCGGTGATGGTCGCAAAATCGAAAATAGCCCCGTAGCCATGAAATTCTGGGCTGATAACGCTTCCTATCCCTACAAGAGTCATGATAGTTGGTTTGTGACTGAAGACATCCGTTGGGGCTATATTCCCGCCGATACGGACATCAAAGCTTTAGTTGATAAAGTTAACCGGGAAGATATCTGGAGAGAAGCCGCCACAGCCCTCAATGTTCCAGCCGATCAAATTCCCGCTACCCCTTCTCGCGGTGTGGAAACTTTCTTTGATGGCGTTACTTTTGACCCCGAAAATCCCACCGCTTACCTGAAATCTCTCAAGATTAAAAAGGTTTAAATCAGTGTTCAGTGATCAGTAACCCGTCAACAGTTAAAGATGATTTGCTGATAACTGGTAATCAATAACTGATAACTGAACCACTCAACCACTGATAACTGATAACTGATAACTGATAACTGATTATGGCTGTTTCTATTTCTCGTCGTTCTCAAGGTTCAAAATGGGTAAAAGACCTGAAAAAAAAATTACCCAAACTAGCAACTTCGGCGATTGCTTTATTAATTTTCCTCGTCATCTGGCAAATACTCTGTTTTAGTCCCGATGCCCCCCTCCCTAGTCCCACCAAAGTGGTTAGCGATACCTGGGAATTAATTATTAATCCCTTTTTCAATAATGGTGGCACGGATGTGGGGTTATTCTGGCAAATTTTCGCTAGTTTACAACGGGTGGCCGTCGGTTTTACCCTTGCCGCTATTGTCGGCATTGCCGTAGGAATTTTAATCGGTAGTAGCGCCCTAGTTTATGATGCGATCGATCCGATTTTTCAAATCCTGCGTACCGTTCCCCCCCTAGCTTGGCTACCCATCTCCCTAGCGGCTTTTCGTAATAACGAACCTAGTGCCATATTTGTAATTTTTATTACAGCAATTTGGCCAATTATTATTAACACAGCCGTGGGAGTACAACAGGTTCCCCAAGACTATAAAAACGTCTCTAGAGTGTTGAAATTATCCAAAGTTGAATACTTTTTCAATATTCTTTTTCCCGCCACCGTTCCCTACGTTTTCACGGGATTAAGAATCGGTATCGGTTTATCTTGGTTGGCGATTGTAGCGGCAGAAATGCTGATCGGTGGCGTGGGAATTGGCTTCTTTATCTGGGATGCTTGGAATAGTTCCATGATCAGTGAAATTATCCTCGCCCTGATTTATGTGGGTATTGTTGGTTTCCTACTCGATCGCCTCATGGCCTACATCGCTAAATTAGTTGTACCAGAAGAAAATAAATAGGGTTTGCGGCAAAAAGTTTTTCGGTGGGGGCAGGGTGTGGGGTGTGGGGTGTGGGGTGTGGGGAGCTTTTTAAGTAAACAGTAAACAGTAAACTAAAAACTCACATCTGATAACTCACATCTGATAACTGATAACTGATAACTGATAACTGATAACTGATAACTGATAACTGATAACTGAAAATGTCTGCATTTATTGAAGTCGATCACATTGATAAGGTTTTCCCTCTGCCCGATGGCCGTCAATATATCGCCCTGAAAAATATCGATCTCAGCGTTACTAAAGGGGAATTTATCTCTTTAATCGGTCACTCCGGTTGCGGGAAATCCACCCTCTTAAATATGGTCGCCGGACTCGATCGCCCGACGGTGGGAGGGGTAATTTTAGAGGGAAAAGAAATTAAAGGTCCCGGTCCCGATCGCATGGTGGTCTTCCAGAATTATTCTCTGCTGCCTTGGTTAACCGTCCGGGAAAACATCGCCCTAGGAGTTAACCGTGTGCTGCGTCATCTGCCGGCCGCTGAACGCAAAAGTGTCATCGAACATAGTATCGATATGGTACACCTGCGCCATGCCGCCAACAAACGACCGGGAGAATTATCGGGAGGCATGAAACAACGGGTAGCGATCGCCCGCGCCTTAGCCCTACGGCCAAAAGTTCTGCTACTCGATGAACCCTTTGGGGCGCTGGATGCGTTAACCAGAGGCAATTTACAGGAACGTTTGATGGAAATCGTCGAGGAAAGCCACGTTACCTGTATCATGGTCACGCACGATGTGGATGAGGCGCTATTATTATCCGATCGAGTGGTGATGTTAACCACCGGTCCAGAGGCCCATATCGGTCAGATTCTCGATGTTCCCATTCCCCGACCCCGGCATCGTTTGGAAGTGGTTAATCACCCCAGTTACTACTCCCTGCGTAACGAGATCGTTTATTTCCTCAACCAACAGAAGCGATCGAAGAAAGTCGGTCAACCCACCGGGCCGGTGACGGTGATCGGCCAAGCTACCCGACTGAAAACCAATCCCACCATCGGTTTTATCCCCCTCACCGATTGCGCCCCGATTATTATCGCCAAAGAGAAAGGTTTCTTCGCCGAGGAAGGATTAGAGGATGTTATCCTGCAACGGGAACCCAACTGGAAAGCGCTCGCCCAAGGAGTGGCCACCGGTCGTCTCGATGCGGCCCAGATGGTGGCGGGAATGCCCCTCAGCATGACCATTGGGGCCGGCAATAAGCCCTCTGTCCCCGTGATTAGTGCTTTGGTACTCAGTCGCAACGGTAACGCCATCACCCTCAGCAATAAATACAGGGAATTGGGGGTAGAAAAACTCGAGGACTTAAAGGATGCCCTCCAGCAAAGTCCCGATAAAATCGCCACTTTCGGCATGGTTCACCCTGCCTCCATGCACAATCTACTGTTACGCTACTGGTTGGCTAGTGGCGGCATCGATCCCGATAGTGATGTGAATTTAACCGTAATTCCGCCGCCTCAGATGGTTTCCCTGCTAAAAGCGGGTAAGATCGACGGTTATTGTGTGGGGGAACCCTGGAACTCCTACGCCGTTCAGGAAAAATTAGGCTACGTTATCGCCACCGATCTTGATATTTGGCCCGGACACCAGGAAAAAGTCCTCGGGGTCAAGGAAACTTGGGCGGCGAAACATCCCGAAACCCATATCGCCATGGTCAAAGCTTTAATTACAGCCTGTGAATACTGCGACGATCGGCGTAATCGAGAAGAAATCGTCAATATTCTCAGTCAGCCCCAGTATGTGGGCGTGGATAGGGCAATTATCCGCCCCGGTTTCCTCGATGGTTACGATCGCGGTTTAGGAACTGCCCCCGAAGCCCTATTCCGATTTAATCAGTTTTACGTCGATCAAGCTAACTGTCCGGGCCGGAGTGAAGCCCTATGGACCCTAACTCAGCTTGCCCGTTGGGGTTACGCGCCTTTCCCCCGCAACTGGGTGGAAGTGATTGAACGCGTCCGTCGTCCAGATCTGTTTGGCGAAGCTTGCCGGTCCCTGGGCCTTCCCGATTTGGAACCCGATCGCCACAGTTTTGCCCTCTTTGATCATCTTATTTTCAATCCCGACGATCCGATCGGCTATCTGGAACGTTTTTCGATCCGTCGCGATTATCGCGTCTCGGAAGTTCTCCTCGATGATCCCGTCGCTAATTAATGGTTGGCTGAATAAATCTAAAAACCTTGTTGGGTAAAACTTTTAGACTTTTGCGGGAGTGATCGGGGGGAAAATTCAGGGACTTTTTCCCTGAAAATTAGGTAATTGACCAGATGAAAATCTCTAAAACCCTACACCCCACACCCCACACCCCACACCCCACGAAAAACTTTTTCAGCAGACCCGAATTAATAGTTGTGGTGGGCAAAGCCCACCTTAAAATAAATCTAGGACGAATATGCAAACTTTTACCGATAAGACCGTGAATTCCAGCACCACCACCCAGCCTTTTTTATTAGTTAGTAATGTTGCCAAAGAATACCCCACTCAAGCAGGGGTTTACACCGTTTTAGACGGTGTGGAGCTGCAAGTCAATGAGGGGGAATTTGTCTGCATTATCGGTCACTCCGGCTGCGGTAAATCGACCCTTTTAAATATGGTGGCGGGGTTTTCCTCTCCTAGTCGTGGGCAAGTGCTGCTACAGGATAAAGAGGTTAAGGAACCAGGCCCGGACCGGATGATGGTATTCCAAAATTATTCGCTTTTGCCCTGGAAAACTGCCTTTGAGAACGTTTATATCGGGGTTAATTCCGTTTATCCCGAAAAATCTCAGGCTGAGAAGGTGAAGATTGTGGAAGAAAATCTATCCTTAGTGGGATTGACAGAAGCAGCCCAGAAAAAACCCCCCCAGTTATCGGGAGGCATGAAACAACGGGTTGCGATCGCCCGCGCCCTGGCCATTCGTCCCCAAGTCCTCATCCTCGATGAACCCTTTGGGGCCTTAGATGCGATCACTAAAGAGGAATTACAGGAAGAATTGCTGAAAATCTGGCAAGAACACCAGTTAACTGTGTTGATGATTACCCACGATATCGATGAGGCTTTGTTCTTGTGCGATCGCTTAGTGATGATGACCAACGGCCCAAGCGCTAAAATCGGTGAGGTGTTAAAGATGCCTTTTGCCCGTCCCCGGGTTCGTTCCCAAATTACCGAGGATCCCCGTTACTACGAACTCCGCAATGAAGCCCTCGATTTCCTCTACAATCGTTTTGCCCATTCGGAGGATCCCAACGAGGATGCCCCCGAAGAACCCCGCACAGAAAATCTCCTGGGTAAAATTGTTACTACTATTGCTGGCATAGCCTTACTCGCTTTTGTCGGTTTTAGTCTGATACAAATGTTCACTAGCAAGACTCCCAATACCGCTAATCCCGCTACCATAGAGGCCCCCAGATAAGTAACAGTTATCAGTTATCAGTTATCAGTTATCAGTTATCAGATTTGAGTTTTAAGTGACAGTATTAAAGAGAAGTTTCCTACTGTCTTTTCACTGATTACTGCTTACTGTTTACTGACCAAAGATAAACCAGAAAGAGATAAAGAACAAAAAGCTGAAAACTGATCACACAAAAGACAAGAGAGGCATTTAGATACGCGGGCAGCTGACTTAATTTCCCGAATATTTTCCGATTAATCTCTGGAGAGTTCATCCATGATTAAGATGTTCAAATACCGATTTATCACCGATATCGTTGGGGAGAGGTTGGCTTAACTTTCCCAGAGCAAAGATAACGAATAAAGTCGCCCAGAGAATTAATAGCCCCTTTTCCCAATTTAAGGGCAATATCCCCAAAAGATGACCGAGTAAAAGGGTGGGAACTAGAGGGGTTAAAAACTTGGTTTCTAGACGATTAAAACAAAAAGCTTCTTTGAAATAAATCCCCGTGAGACTAGCAAAAATAAAGCCCACACCGAATAAACTCACCGGATGGTTATAGACAAATTCTAGGGGAGAAAGGTGAGAATAAAGGCTGAAAATCAGGGAAGTAATCGCCCCGATTAGCCAAAAAACTTGCAGGAGACGATGGAGGGGAATTAAATAAATATGGATAGTCAATAAACTGATGCCTAACCCCAGACAAAAACCAATGTATAAAAGGTTGGTTAGGGGCAATAATTGCGGTCGGGTGAGAACTATAATTGTAGCGACAGCAAAACTAAAAGCCGCTAAATTTAACCCCAGACGGTAGAGACGCACACCTAGGCGATCGCTATTCGTAATCGTAAACTCTCCGAATTGACCTTGATAAACTCGATCGACAGCAGGGGAAGTCATAATGCTCTAAAGAAAAAGGGAAGCTTAGAAAAGATCGACTACAAATCATCTTAAGCTTAAATTATGCCAGTAGCCTCACTTCTTCCCCCTCTCGGCTGACTAATTGCGAGTTAGGATCAAGGTTACATTTCCTTTAGATTTTTAAGCCATGTCGTTGAACCAAGAATCCCTCGCTTTTAGCCATGGGAGGGTCAAGAACTCAACTAGCGAAATTTTGATCGTAGGCGGTGGTATCATCGGATTAGCGATCGCCGTCGATTTGCAATTGCGCGGGGCAAAAGTTACCCTCCTAGTTCGAGATATAGCTCAGGCCGCTAGTCGTGCGGCTGCGGGAATGTTGGCCCCCCATGCGGAAGGGATTCCCCCGGGTCCGTTTCTCGATCTTTGTTTACAATCGCGCTGGTTATATCCAGAATGGAGCCGCAAAATCGAGGATTTAACGGGGATAAATAGCGGTTACTATCCCTGTGGTATTCTTGCTCCCGTTTACGAGCTAGATCAGCCTATTACTGCCAATACAGCTAATAAAATTTGGTTAGACAGTAATGCAGTTCACCTCTACCAACCCGGCCTAGGTAAAGATGTGATCGGTGGTTGGTGGTATCCCGACGATGGACAAGTGGATAACCGGCAGCTAGTGACTGGGCTGCAACAAGCGGCCGAAAATTTAGGGGTAGAAATTCGCCAAGGCATAGAAGTGCACGCCTTACAACAAAAGCAGGGAAAAGTCAAGAGTATTTATACCTCAATTGGGGAATTAGAAGCAAAAATTTATATTTTAGCGACGGGCTCCTGGGCCAGTCAACTTTTACCCCTCCCCATCCATCCCGTCAAAGGTCAAATGGCCGCGGTAAAAATGCCCCCTAACCAGACCTTAACTAGGGTTTTATTCGGTCCGCAAACCTATCTAGTTCCCCGTCGCCATGGTCGTTTAATTATCGGGGCCACTTCCGAAAAAGTCGCCTGGCAAACGGGTAATACACCCCAAGGACTACAAGCCCTTTTTGCGCGCGCTACCCGTCTCTATCCCCCTTTAGCTGACTGGGAAATCGAGGAAATGTGGTGGGGATTCCGCCCGGGTACAGCGGATGAATTGCCCATTTTAGGCCGCAGTAGCTGTGATAACCTGATTTTAGCCACCGGTCACTATCGCAATGGCATTTTACTCGCTCCTGTCACTGCTTCCTTGATCGCTGACCTGGTGATTAATGACAAAGTTAATCCCATTTTGACCCATTTTAGCTGCGATCGCTTTAATCAACCATCACCCGTTACTGTTCCACCTATGTCCTTAACTATCCTTGAGAATAAACCCCAAGCGCTTTTATCGCCCCAGAATGATCGCCTCACCATTGCCGGGAAAACCTTTCACTCCCGCTTGATGACTGGGACTGGCAAATATGCCAATCTGACCACTATGCAGGAAAGTATTACTGCCAGTGAATGTCAGATCGTCACCGTCGCCGTTAGACGAGTACAAACGAAGGCACCCGGTCATGAGGGATTAGCAGCGGCGATCGATTGGTCGAAAATCTGGATGTTACCCAACACTGCTGGTTGTCAAACGGCCGAAGAAGCGATTCGGGTGGCTCGTTTAGGGCGAGAAATGGCCAAATTATTGGGACAGGAAGACAATAACTTTATTAAACTCGAAGTTATTCCCGATCCTAAATATTTATTACCCGATCCGATCGGAACTTTGCAAGCGGCCGAACAATTAGTTAAAGAAGGTTTTGCCGTACTGCCCTATATTAACGCCGATCCTCTCTTAGCCAAACGTTTAGAGGAGGCTGGCTGCGCCACGGTTATGCCGCTGGGATCGCCGATCGGGTCGGGACAGGGCCTTAAAAATGAGGCAAATATCGCGATTATCATCGAATCGGCTAAAATTCCCGTGGTGGTAGATGCCGGGATCGGTACACCCTCAGAAGCGGCCCGGTCCATGGAAATGGGGGCCGATGCTTTATTAATTAACAGTGCGATCGCTATGGCGGCCAATCCGGCTATGATGGCGCAAGCCATGGGAATGGCGGCAAAAGCGGGACGTTTAGCCTATTTAGCGGGAAGAATGCCGATTAAGTCCTATGCTAGTCCTAGTTCCCCCTTGACGGGAACGATCGCCTAACCCAGTGATCTTAAGCTGGCAATGGGCTGTTTTCAGCTATCGTGGGCGGGGCGAGAAAAATTGACTAGAATAAAAGAGGTGGAATCATGATCGAGAGTCTGCCGGGTAATTACCGTCATGGCCGCCAATCCTGAGACTACATTTTTTGATCACCGAGGTATATTGGCGATGATCACTAAAAATTCTTTATTATCAGGTTTGTTTCTGGGTCTGGGTTGGGTTGGCGTTAGCGGCAACCTAGTCTTGGCCCAATTGCCTATCAGTGAGCGTTGTTTAGCGGGGTATGAGTCCTGCGCTTACCAAAAATATCATCAGTACAATCACCAATGGAATTTTCGTACCAGTCCCCAAATCGAGCAGCGGCGACTGAACACGATCGAAAATCAATGCGGTAGCATTAATTCCTCTCGTTGTAATAATCTGCGTCCGCAGGTGCAAGAGCTACAGGAAACTCCCACCATGCAGCAATTGCGGGAACAACAGATTAGAATTATCCAAACTCGTTAAAATAGGGGAGATTTGGCTATCTCCCCCCACACCACACCGCGATAAATCCCACAATTAACGCACTTCAAACAAACGATTATCCGGTAAATTACTAATCGCTCGCTGGAGACTATTCAAGGATCTATTGTAATCGACGATCGCCTGTAGATAACGGCTTCTGGCATCGGTTAAATCCCGTTGGGAGTTGATCACATCCGTTTGGGTTCCCACACCCGCCTGAAAGCGTAAACGGGCTAATCGCAGACTTTCCGTGGCGGATTCAATGCTTTTTTGCGAAGTTTTGATGTTTTCTTGGTTAGAAATCAAACTATAGTAGGATTCCTCCACTTGAAGGCGAATTTCATTGCGACGGAGGGAGAATTCCGTATCGGCGCGATCGATATTTCTTTCCGCTTGACGAGCGCGAGCAAAAGCACGACCACCATCAAAGAAAGTCCAACGAATCCGGCCACGGACGCTAAAACCATCGGCAAAACCAGCTTCATCACTGAGATCGTTGAGGACATTATACTCGCCCAGAAGGTCTACTTGGGGAATCACCGCCGAAATGGCGATCGAGCGGTCTTCTGCGCTAATTTCCCGTTGTAAGAGTTGTTGTTCTAATTCCGCGCGATTTTTGTAGGCCAAAACGATACTATCATCAAGACTCAAGCCCCAAGTCCCCGCCTCGCGAATCTCATCGGCAGCGGTTAACTCGATGTGCTGACCGACACTCAATATCTGTGCCAGTCGCCGTCGGGAAATACGCTGGGTAGAAATCGCCCGGGTTAAGTCTTGGTTAGCGTTAGCGAGGTCAACTTCCGCCTGTAGGACAGCAAATCGGGTTCCTAGTCCCGCTTGCTCCAATAATTGAGCATCCCGTAAACTTTGACTAGCATCTTCGATCGAGGCTTGGGCGATCGCTACTTGGGCATCACCCCTTTGTAATTCATAATAGGCATCGGTGGCATCAAAACGAGTTTGTTCCGAGACTCGTTCCACCTCTAATTCCCGTTGCCGGATGACCTTTTCGGCCCTTTTGATCTGGGCTGCCCGTTCACCCCCTGTATAAACCCCATAGACGATCTGAACAATACCCTGAAGGTTGGTACTATCTTCAGGGTTATCTGTACCAGCCAACTCATTCTGTCTTTGGGCAGCTGCCGATTGATCTTGAGTGAGACTGGCCTCTGCGGAGGCCGTGGGTAATAAAGCGGCCTGTTGTTCCTTTAATTGGGCGCGAGCGATTTCTAAATCGACCCTGGCGGTCTGTAAGGTCTGATTATTTTTTAAAGCTAATTCGATCGCTTGATTTAAGGTGAGCGGTTGTACTACCCTAATATTCACCTCATCCGGTTTGGTGGGAAAAATTAGGGGATTGCCACTAGGATTAAGATAATTAGGGGCTTTGGGATCCGCTTCCGTGGTCGCCGGTGCCGCCGAGGGGCCGGGTAACTGAGAAACTGGATTGGCAGTAGGTTGCGGTTTCTTCAACAAATCCGCAGCGGACTGAGTTTGTGCCTTAACCGAGGATTCAGCCAAGAAAATCAACCCAAGCACCGCACTCACGGTAATACCATAACGCAAGAGCAACATGAGTATCTCAAAAGTAAACAGTAAACGATAAGAAGTAAATAAGCTCACACCACTATGTTGGCCGATTACTAATTACCGATAGTAACACGGGAGCTTGAAAGCCACCGTCTTTTAAGCACCGGCTAAAATCAGATTCGATTGATTTTGAACGGGACATTAGAACAGCATTAGATTTAGCCCAATACTTATAGGAGGTTCTCTATGGCTACAATTCAGACTTATCCTTGGGATGCAGCAGATCATTTGAAAACAAAAGAAGATATCGCTGCTTATCTGGAAGCTGCCCTCGAAGATGGCGATCCTAGCTTAGTAGTGGCAGCATTAGGGGATATTGCCCGTTCTCAAGGGATGACTCGTATTGCTCGTGAGACGGGTTTGGGACGGGAGAGTCTCTACAAATCTTTGTCGAATCAGGGTAATCCAGAGTTTGCTACAGTTCTTAAGGTTTTGCAAGCACTTGGGTTACGCCTGCAAGTTGTACCCATTACCTAAAAATCCCTAATCACTAATCCTACTCCATCCCGACGCGGATCGCCCGTAGCGGTTAATTCCCCCCGATCATTCACTGCCACCCCATGCACACCCCCAAAAAACATATTTTGTTCTTGCCACCGGGATACTTGAGTATTTGCGGGTAAAACCAGATTTTTGAGCATATTTTCCCGATCTTCTAAAGGTTCAATTCCTAATTGTTGATTTTCCCAATGTATGCGCGATGCGGTGATCGCAGCGGCTAAAGATTGCCGAAAATCGATTAAATTGCTAATAACCTGCAAGATAGCGGTGCGAATGCGATTGGAACCCCCAGAACCGAGAACAAATCGCGGCTTTCCTTCCTCTAAAATCATCGTCGGGGACATCATTGAGGATAAACGACGATCAACCGGCCAATTGTGAAAACCAAAGGGATTTAAGTCCGCTTCCCCGATCATATTATTGAGCATAATTCCCGTCCCCGGCACGGTATAAGCCGATCCTTCCCCGTTGGAAAAGGTGGCACTGGCCGCATTACCTTCCCCATCGATAACACTAATATGGGTGGTACTGCCCCATTTATTGGGATATTTGCCTAAAAATTCCGACGAGAGGAATTGCTCTTCGATTCCCTCCTGATGGATAAAATTATCGTAGCCTTGAGCGCGCGCTTGATTGGTTAAGGCCATCACTTCCGTTAAAATTTGCAGATGTTTGGCTCCCAGATGCTCTAAAGCCGATAAATTGACTGTTTCTAGTAATTTTAGGGCAAAAGCCAGGAGAATTCCTCCAGAACTAGGAGGCGGATTAGTCAGGATTTCGTAACCTCGATATTGGCTTTTTAGGGGTTTTCTCTCAATGACTTGGTAATGACTTAAATCCTCTAGGGTAAGATAACCGCCCTCCTGCATATCTTTGGCGATTTGGTGGGCGATTTCTCCCTCATAAAAGTCTTTTACACCTTTTTTGCTTAATTCCTCTAAGGTGTTGGCAAAATCCCTCATCACACAGCGATCGCCAGCTTGGAGGAGTTTTCCTTGGGGAGCATAGACTTTTAAACCCTCTCTATCTTTGAGCAGGATCGAAGCGAGTAAACCCAGGCAAAAGCCGTTATATTGGCTCAAAATGTAGCCTTGACGAGCATATTCGATCGCTGGTTCCGCTACCACGGCAAAGGGCAATTTTCCCAGTTTTTTCTGCACTGTTTCCAATCCCCGTAATGCTCCGGTCGTAGCGATCGCACCTCGGCCAATGTGAAAATCTTGACTAGCACCACCAAAATCGATCGCCACTGGGTAAAAGTCGATATTTGTCAAGGGTTTTTTATATTTGGGAGTTTGACAAAAAAAATCAAAAAGGGTATTGACTTTTTCTTTGGTATGTGCTAGTAAAAAACCGCCGCCCCCCGCCGAAGCGAGGGTGAATTCGACCACGAAAGCCGCTAAAATCGAGCCAACTATCCCATCGAAGGCATTTCCGCCCATTTCTAAGATTAATTGTCCAGCTTCGGCAGTTTTTGGATGTCCTGCGGCGATAGCGCCCTTGCTTTTGCGAGTCACTTTGATTCAGTTATCAGTTATCAGTTATCAGTTATCAGTGGGGAGATGGGGGTGTGGGGTGTGGGGAAGTGGGGAAGTGGGGAAGTGGGGAGAAGGGAGAATAAATAGAAATAATCTCCTGTCTCCTGTCTCGGAGTCTCCTGTCTCCTGTCCCCTGAATAGGGCTATTTTTTAAATTGCTTAACCGCTTGATAGATTTCGGGTAAACGCTTGTAAGCGGCTGCTACCTTGAGGAATAACTTATGCGGCATAGCGGGAGAACCAGAAACCACTTCTCCTGCCCCGATATCGTTGTGAATGCCGGTTTGGGCGGTTGCGATCGCACCATCCCCGATCGCCGCTTGATTGGCAATGCCCACCTGTCCCGCTAAAATAACGCGATTGCCCACTTTTACGCCTCCTGCCATGCCTACCTGTCCTGCAAGGGCGCAAGCTTGGCCAATTTGGCAATTATGGGCAATATGGACGAGATTATCGATCTTAGTCTGGCTACCGATGCGGGTTTCTCCCACTGCCGGACGATCCACGGCGCTATTACAGCCAATTTCTACCCCATCTTCCAAGACCACGATACCGGATTGTTCCATCTTAAACCAGCCTTCGGGAACCGGCACAAAACCGAAGCCCTCAGCACCGATAACAGCGCCACTGTGGATAACGCAATCATTGCCGATTTGTACCCGTTCATGGATAGTACAGTTAGCGTGGAGAATTGTGCGATCACCAATATGCACCCCGGGGTAAATAACGGCGTTAGGATGAATGCACACGCCATCACCGAGGGTGACATTGGCTTCTACCACGGCATGGGCCCCGATGGCGACTTTATGGCCGATTTTAGCCGATGGATGCACCACGGCGGTGGCGTGAATGTAGGGTTGGGGCTGAAAGGGTTGATAGAATAATTTGATGGCGTGGGCGAATAAAAGTCGGGGATTGGCACTAGCTAACCAAGCGATGCCGCGTTCGTCGGCCTGTTGTTGTAAATTGGTATCCAGGGGCAGAATTAGGGCAGTAGCGTCAGTTTTGGCGACAAAGGCAGCAAATTTTCCCCCTTCGATATAGCTAATGGTATCGACTAGGGCGGTTTCGATGGGAGTTATGGCTTTAATTTGGGGATTTCTGTCGGGATAGGCGGTCAAACTCTGGGATTGTACTAAAGGACTTAATTTTTGGGCAATTTCACTAAATTTCATAAATATATACTGCGATCGAGATAGGGCTTATCCTAGGATAGTTTAAAACTATACCGATAATCTTGTCGTTATTATAGTCAAAAAAGTTGCCAGTTTTTCAGGGAATAATCCCTTAGTTTGATAAGGATATCATGTCAAGATAACTATGATTTTTGATCAAGTTTTGTCTTGAGATTTATATTTAATATCAAGCCGTTTTCGCTGCTGATGAGGATTTTGAACTAGACGAAAGCGATCAAGTTTTCTTGATCGCTTTCCTGTTATCTAGCATCGATCTGTTAGATGGAGTTCAGTGTAACAAAAATGTAGAGCTAATGTAGAGCGATTGCATTATTTTTGAAACTATCTACATCGTCAGTAATAAATTAGCCAAGTATTAATCAAGAGAAGATTGGCTCTTCGGGACTTGGTATGGTTCGATAGGGGGGCATAAAT
>NZ_JAPZRB010000254.1:0-7012 GCF_027531105.1 Microcystis sp. LE18-22.4A | reverse complement strand
CAATCTACCATATCCGCAAGCGATAGTATCACAGATTTTGCCATCAATAGTGATAAAATCGACTTATTAACTCAAGGTGGAACTGCCATGAATGCGCCTAGTAGTTTCAGTCGCGCTGCTGATAGCACTGTCACCACTTTACAGAATTTAGTCAATCAAGTATTTACTGATGCCAATGGAGCCACTACAGGTAATCAAGAATTAGGGGTTAATAGTGCCGCCTTAGTGCAAGTAACAACCGGTGCAATAGCTGGAACTTACCTCGTTATTAATGATAGCACGGCTGGCTTCCAATCCAGCAATGATTTATTAATAAATATCACTGGATTTACTGGCACTTTACCAGCTTTAGGGAGCATTCCGGTGGGTAATTTCTTTGTTTAATTAATACCTTTTTTCTAAAGTAATGGCAGAGATGGTTAATTACCATCACCCACACCCCCTCTCCCTTTTTGGGAGAGGACAGTAAGATGTCTGCCACGAATAAATAAAAATGGTATAACCTTACCTATCAAAACTTTGCCGTCACAATTTAGGACAACAATGGTATGCCATGGGCCTCTACTCTTCTTCATCTTCTTGACTTGACAAAGGCTTTTGTGCAACGTGGCGCACGAAAAGAATCTGCACAATATCGCCAGTGATGGTAAAGAGAATTCTGTAGGCACTACGTCCCTTACCATAAATAAGTTGTCGGATTTCTTCCTCCAAGAAATTATTTTCAAAAGCAAGTGAACAACGGTAAGGCATTTGCTCTAGTGACAGAATTGCTTTGTACAATCCTTCTAGCCACAACCTCGCTTTTCGAGGAGAATCTTTACTGAACCACAGATAGGCTTTTTCAATTCCCTGTTGTGCTTGCTGGTTGTATGACCACTTGATACTTTTGGCTCATGGAGAACTGTCCAGCTTATCGAACAATTCAGAGAAGAATTCCTCTGCCTTCTTACCTTTGCCTTGCTTCATCTCTTCAAGACCACGCTTGACTCCTTTAAGCGTCTCAACCAATTCAGCAGCTTCAAGAAGTGTCTGATAGGATTCCGCATCTTGCACGACGAGTGCTGCTTTCCCATCAACCGTAAGCACCAAAGGGTCTTTGGTTTGTTTGAGATGCTCTAGGAACCGGGTCGTGTTTCGTTTAAACTCAGTTAGAGAATGAATGTCTTTTGAAAGGTTGAGCATTATCCTAGCAGACAAAACGCATTTAATTGTATGCTACCACAAATTAATTCCCCTGTGACAAATACCCGCTCCTCTCACGGCTGGCTTCCAATCCAGCAATGATTTATTAATAAATATCACCGGATTTACTGGTGCTTTGCCAGCTTTAGGGAGCCTGACAGTGGGTAATTTCTTTGTTTAAGTATCTAAGCTCTTCTTCTAAGTCACCTAGAAAACGGGTTTCTCGGAGAAACCGGTTTTCTGTGTTAAAAATTGTCAGCTACACCCGCCATCCATTAGTCACATATTTCTTAACATAAAGTTTGACAACAACTGTGGTATAACTTCACAATAACTTGATATTATTATTACAATAGTCTCAAAAACAATGATCGAATTAAGTCCCGCCGCCGCTAGAGAAATTGAACGTTGGAGTCAAAGCCGTCGCCTGAGTGGTTCCTATCTGCGTTTGGCAGTAAAAAACGGTGGTTGTTCGGGACTTCACTACCATCTCGAATTAACCCCTATTGCGGCAGAAAATGATCGCTTTTATCAAAGTCAGGGTATTAATATTTTAGTCGATCCTGACAGCGATCGCTACCTACAAATTTTAAAATTAGACTATTCAGAAGATCTCATGGGTGGTGGTTTCCGTTTTACCAATGCCAACACCCAAAATACCTGCGGTTGTGGTCTTTCCTTTAGCACTTAATTAACTGCTCCAAATAGCCAAGACAACTAAAAGCGCATTAACCAGATAAAATGCTCCCACAATCTTGGTTTCCGTCCAACCACTTAATTCTAAATGATGATGAAAAGGAGCCATTTTTAACAATCTTTTGCCCTTGCCATCGGGTCCTTTTGTGGCTTTATAATAGATAACCTGAGCGATTACCGAAAGAGATTCCAGAAAGAACAGACCACTAATTAAAAATAATCCCCAGAGATGTCCAGTAATTAAACCCACTGCAGCTAAAGCACCTCCCAAAGCGAGGGAACCCGTATCACCCATGAACACTTTAGCGGGGTTGCGGTTATGAAAAATGAAGCCTAGACAAGCACCAGCAAAACAAGTGCAGAAAATCGCTAAATCCGGATGACTAGGGGCGATAATAAGACCTAAACCCAAAAAAGCGATCGCACCTGTTCCCCCCGCTAATCCATCCACCCCATCGGTGAGATTAGTGGCGTTACTTTCAGCCACAAGGACAAATCCCGCCAAAATCCAGAAGAAAAAGCCCAAAGGAATCACTAATCGACCCCAAAGGGTGATATCGGTACTAACCTGATTGACCAACATCCAGAGGCAAAAAAGCACCGCCCCCGTTATCTGTAAAATTAACTTCATCTGGGGAGATAGGCCTTTATTCGACTTATAACGCAGAATTTGCCAATCATCTAACCAACCGATACCCATGTAAACAAAGGTCAGCAAAGCAACCGCCACCACATTAGGGGCGAATTTAGACCAGATTAAAGCGAAAATAAGGGCTACTGGCACAAAAAAGCTGCCTCCCATTGTCGGGGTTCCTGCTTTCTTTAAATGAGCCTGGGGTCCATCTTCGCGCATGATCTGACCCATTTTCAAGCGCCGTAGCATCGGTACTACTTGACAACCAAGACCAGCACTGATTAACGTTGTGGCCATCAGGGGCAGTAACAGGGAATTAGTGGCCTGAAAAAAAACTACTAACAGAAATAGTAATCCCGTTAGTAGAATCAGGAGATGGGTTCCAGTGGGTTTTTTAAAGATAGGGGCGGAAAAAATGTTAGCGTTCACGACTAAAGCGCCAGATAAGGGTAAAATTTGCCAAAGAAGACGGGATTAATCTTCATCTAAGACTAATTCATCTTCGTCGTCATCATAACCGATATCATCGACATCCATGAGTTCAGATAGTTCCACATCTTCTTCGAGAGTGAGATCTGGTTCGGCGATTTTATCCCGGGGAATCATGCGATTATTTTTTTCTAACCACTCGACAATGGAAGCGTCTTTTTTTAGGGGAATAACCGCGGCCGGTTCGTAGCGGGGTTCTTGACGAATAGAAGGATTAAGCATAATCACTCGACGATTAACAGCAATCATTTCGAGTTTACCATGTCTTTTAAGGCTCTGATAATCTCTTGATTGGCCGCGGGGAAAGTGTAATTATCTAGTTCCTGGATAGTTACCCAGCGGATTTCTTCACATTCGATCGCTCTTGCTTGGCCACTGAGATAACGACAGTTATATACTTGTAGATTAACCCGAAAATGACTATAGGTGTGATCGATGGTGATTAAATGACTATCCACTGCGATTTCAATGCCAATTTCTTCTAATACCTCCCGTTTAATACATTCCTGTACCGTTTCATTGCCTTCGATTTTGCCACCGGGGAATTCCCAAAAACCGCCCAAGAGTCCCTTGGCTAGACGGCGATCGATTAAAATTAAATCTCGATCATCTCTAATTACGGCCACACCGATTTGTTTACAGGGTAAAGAGTCTGTTTCGGGAATCATAGCGGTTATTGGCGAAAAAATAGGAAAAAATAGTTAAAAACTGACTGCGGAAAATTGAGTCAAAAGATGATATAATCGAGAATTGTACGATTAACGATTAACAATGACAGTCAGTTCCGAATCAAAGTTTATTTTAAAAGTATTGTGGTTAGATCAGAACGTAGCGATCGCTGTGGATCAGGTGGTCGGCAAAGGAACTAGCCCCCTCACCGCTTATTTTTTCTGGCCGCGCAATGATGCTTGGCAACAACTGCAAGAGGAGTTAGAAGCAAAACACTGGATTGATGAGTCCGATCGCGTTGATGTTCTCAACAAAGCCACAGAAGTAATTAATTTTTGGCAAGAGTTACGCAATCAAGGCCGACAAATCCCCATGGCCGATGCACAGTTAAAATTCCCCGAAGTTGTGTTTAGTGGTAGCAATTAATTTATAAGCTGTTCGTAATTTAAATTGCTTGTTGAGACGAGGCAAGAGGCAAGAGTCAAAAGGCAACAGTCAAGGGATTGGGGAAGGTTCGGCTAATCTAAGAATAAGCGTTTTAAATGCGTCTTAGCTTAGCAGTTATCTTAATGGAGGGCTACAAAATCTCCAGTTTTAGGCAACGGGAAACAGGAAACTTTTTCAGTGATCACCGAGCAGTAGGAGAACAGCAACTTCTCAATAAGTACCTAAGCAAAATTAATTACACATATCTAAACACCTCTTGCCTCTTGCCTCTTGCCTCTTGCCTATCTTCACTAGGAAATTAATTGTGCACGACTACTTAACAGTATTCACTGAAACCTCAAATCTGATAACTGATAACTGATAACTGATAACTGAAAAAGAATCGGGTAGGTTTATATAAACCCGCCCGATTTTGCTTTAATTTAATTTGATTTGGTTGGGTTTAAACCGATACTAAACCGCCAGCGGCCTGGTATCTAGCGCGAGCTTTGCGCCATGCTTGTTGCGCTTGGATAGTTTTGCGACGGTCATCCCCTTTACTGACTTCATCGAGACGAGTTTGGGCCCGTTCGTATTCGGCGCGAGCTTTTTCTTTATCGATTTTTGAGCCTAATTCCGCCCCATTAACGAGGACTTTGATCTCATTATTTTCGACTTCGGCAAAACCGCCCAAAACTGCGATATTTTCCCAGTCTTTCCCCGGTCGAATTCGCATTACGCCAATATTCAGGGCAGTTAATAAAGGAGCGTGACCGCTAAGAATACCTAATTGTCCCGTGGAACTGGGTAGGATTACTTCTTCGGCCACGTTATCCCAGACAATGCGATCGGGTGTAATAACCCGTACTGTAATGCTCATTGGTGATAATAACGATAATTTTGGCAGATTTCTGGGTTAAGTAACCGCTAAACGCGGTTACTACTGACTTTTAATTAGCCTTTTTTGAGTTTTTCGCCTTTAGCGATCGCTTCATCGATATTGCCGACCATATAGAACGCTTGTTCGGGTAAGCGATCGAGTTCACCTTTGAGGATCATCTGGAAGCCTTTGATCGTATCAGCGAGGGTAACGTATTTACCCGGGGAACCGGTGAAAACTTCGGCCACGAAGAAAGGTTGCGAGAGGAAACGCTCAATTTTGCGAGCGCGGTCAACGGTGAGACGATCTTCTTCCGACAATTCGTCTAAACCGAGAATAGCGATGATGTCCTGTAACTCTTTATAGCGTTGCAGGGTAGATTGGACGGCGCGAGCGGTGCCGTAGTGTTCATCACCGACGATATCAGCTTGGAGCATAGTGCTGGTGGAACCGAGGGGATCTACCGCCGGATAGATACCTTTGGAAGCCAGACCACGGGATAGTACAGTTGTTCCGTCCAAGTGAGCGAAGGTAGTAGCGGGAGCGGGGTCAGTCAAGTCATCCGCAGGTACATAGACCGCTTGGATGGAAGTGATCGATCCTTCTTTGGTGGAGGTAATCCGCTCTTGCAGGTCGCCTACGTCAGTACCGAGGGTGGGTTGGTATCCTACCGCAGAAGGCATCCGACCGAGGAGCGCCGATACTTCCGAACCAGCTTGCACGAAACGGAAGATATTATCAATAAATAAGAGTACGTCTTGCTTGCTGACATCGCGGAAATATTCGGCCATGGTCAAAGCAGAGAGACCGACGCGCATTCTCGCTCCGGGGGGTTCGTTCATCTGACCGTAAACGAGGGCAATTTTCGAGTCTTCGGGGTTATCAGCGTTGATTACCTTGGATTCGATCATCTCGTTGTAGAGGTCGTTTCCTTCGCGGGTTCTTTCACCCACACCGCCAAAAACCGAGACACCACCGTGTTGAATGGCGATATTGTTGATTAATTCCATCATAATGACGGTTTTGCCCACACCAGCACCCCCGAAGAGGCCGATTTTGCCCCCTTGACGGTAGGGGGTGAGCAAGTCAATTACCTTGATACCGGTTTCAAAAACCGTCGGTGTTACTTCAAGATCGACTAATTTGGGAGCGGGACGGTGAATAGGAGAGGTTTCGGTGACGTTAACCGGTCCTTTTTCGTCCACGGGTTCACCAAGAACGTTAAAAATCCGACCGAGGGTGCATTTACCCACGGGAACGCTAATCGCCGCGCCGGTGTCCACGATATCCATGCCGCGCACTAAACCATCGGTGGTACTCATGGCAACGGCCCGCACTTGGTTATCACCGAGTAACTGTTGCACTTCACAAGTAACCGATAGATTTTGACCGGCGGAGTTAGTTCCTTTTACGGTTAAGGCATTATAAATACGGGGCAGTTTGCCACTGGGAAATTCGGCATCGATGACAGGACCGATGATCTGGACGATTTTACCAACGTTAGTTTCTGTTGTCGCTACCATTGTTTATGTCTACTCTGGGTTTTAGCTGATAACTCCCACAAGGGGAAAGTCTTAATTTTTTGTAAAATTAGCCAATACACAGCTTATCACGCTAGGGGATCAGATCAGTTATTTTCGCTATCAGCCCTCAGCAGTCGGTCGTCAGGAGACTCGGAGACGGGAGATTATTTTATTTGTTCCCCCCACTTCCCGCTTCCCGCTTCCCGCTCCCTGCTTAACAAACACAGGGGTTTGCCTTTAATTGAACGTTACCTCATGTCTCAAGGAGAAGATGGCCACAGTGTCGAGGGTTTAATTGCTCAAGATATAGGTTGGGATTTTTAAGGGGAAACTCTCTTTTAAAATTGGGGTTAACCACAGAAACCAAAAACCTACCTAGGGTCTGCTGAAAAAGTTTTTCCTAGGGGCAGGGTGTAGGGTGTGGGGTGTGGGGTGTGGGGTTTTACCCATTTTCATCGGGTAAATTACCTAATTTTCAGGGAAAAAGTCCCGGAATTTTCCCCCCGACCACTC
>NZ_JAPZRB010000219.1:0-6094 GCF_027531105.1 Microcystis sp. LE18-22.4A | reverse complement strand
TATGGGAGTGATCAGGGGTAAATTCAGGGACTTTTTCCCTGAAAATTAGGTAATTGACCCCCTCAAAATCGGTAAAACCCCACACCCCACACCCCACACCCTACACCCTGCCCCTAGGAAAAACTTTTTCAGCAAACCCTAGATAGATGGTTTCCTAGCTCTAAAAGATGTAGTAATTGCGGGTATATTGTCGAAAAGATGCCGTTAAATGTTCGAGAATGGGATTGTCCAGACTGTGGGACACACCATGACCGAGATGTTAACGCTAGTAAAAATATTTTGGCCGCAGGGCTTGCGGTGTCAGTCTGTAGAGCGACCATAAGACCAGAACAGAGTAAATCTGTTAAGGCAGGTGCGAAACCCCGCAAGGGAAAGAAGCAGAAACCTAAATCGTGAGGTTTGGGAATCGCCGTCCGTTTTACGGCGGCGAGGATGTCAATAATGGAAGGCTATCAACTCACGGTTCAAGTATTTGAAGAAGGCAGCGTAGAAATCCGTAAAGTAAGTGCCGTCTAACACTGCGTTGGAGCCGACTTCACCAAAAATACCGACAAAAATTACGGGTGATCTGCCGCCGCACAACTTCACCGTTATACTGAATCGGTTTTTAATAGCATGATTAACTGCCAATCCAACTTGAAAAACCCGCTCCCTTCTCCCCCACTGCTGTAACAAAAAACAACTATCCCCCGATAGCGATCGCTAAAGGTCGAATAATTGTAAATTTTTGTCAAGGGGTGCGGTCAGACATAGGAATCATCGCTAGAATGAGCCTAATTGTCAGGAATTTAGTTAAACAAGGTTTTTGGCAATATGCTAATCTGGCTAACAGGCTTTTGGGGGTGATATGGGAAAAAGTTCTGGCAATCGCACCTAAATGGAGTGATATACCGAAAGTTGAACCATATCGTTGCCTCAGAGAGTTTTATGCAGAAAGTTGACCTATAATATGTAGTTGGGCTGCTTCGTTTTTTGGTTGTGGCTGTCCTTGAAGATGATTTGTTAGAACCACAAAGTTTTCGTTATTGAGATTTTTTATGCAATCCGGTCTCCGCAGTGGAAAGCTTACAAAATGGAAAGATGAGCGTGGATTTGGTTTTATTCAACCCGTTGATGGGAGTCAAGAAGTTTTTTTGCATATTTCTGAAGTTAAAGATGCAACCCGTCGTCCACAAGAAAACGACACGATTTATTACCACTGCATAGTTGACTCAGATGGCAAAGTTCGAGCTTACAACGCATTTATTCTGGGAGCAAGAAACAAGTCAGAACCTTCAAGTAGTCGAACTAAACCCTCTGATGCCATCATTTCAAGCTTTCCGATAGTTGAGGTAGTTCTGTTGTCGCTTCTGCCTTTGTTTGGAGCTATTCATTTTACATGGACGACACGCAATCCCATTCCACTGATTCTTTATCCCGTAATGAGTTTAGTGACTTACGCTCTATACGCAGATGATAAATCTCGTGCTAAACGAAAGGATTGGCGAACTTCTGAACAAACGCTACATCTGTGTGAACTTGCAGGTGGATGGTTGGGCGGGTTTATTGCCCAGCGAATATTGCGCCATAAAGGTCAGAAAAAGTCTTATCAAGTCACTTTTTGGGCGATCGTGATCCTTCATTATGTTGTATGGCTGTTTTGGCTGTTTTCGGGAGGAACGCTATGAGGTATTGCGATTCTAAAAGCATCAGTGCGATGCCGAAGGCACTGCGTAGCAGTACGCCGATCTTGTAGGGTGCGTTCCCTAATGCAAGTCCCACTGCTCCAGCGATCGATTTTTGGGGAACGCACCATGCCCATTGATTGAAGTTGTGGGTTTAAGTGTGGTGTGGGCTAATCTGACTAACAGGCTTTTGGACGTGATATAAAGATAGTATGGGTGACGGTTTATCTGATGACGGAAAATGGATATGTGGAGGATGTCTTTCAAGCATTGCTTACCCCCGCTAAAGGTTAAAGTGATCATGAGGCAATAGAATTACTCTAATGAAACTAGATCGTATTACGAGCAATCCAAACCGTATGAATGGGCAACCCTGCATCCGTAATCTTCGCCTTACGGTTCGTCGAGTGATTGAGCTACTGGCAACTTATCCCGATCGAGCAGAATTACATCAAGAGTTTCCGGAACTGGAGGATGAAGATATTCGACAAGCCCTAATTTTTGCCTCTTCTTACTTGGATGATCGCATCATTGAACTTCCTAATCGCTATGAAGCTGTTGCTTGATCAGGGACTACCGCTTTCTGCGGCAACTTTATGCTGACAAGAATATTTCACGTACAAGGTTGGGTTGACGACTGTTACCCAACACCCTCAGAACCAAGATTAAATGCGGTAGGATAGGCATTGGATAGATTTTCTAGATTGCCGTGAGCGAAACCGTCTATATTGAAACCAGTATCTTAGGCTATCTTACTGCTCGACCCAGCAGAGATATTGTTGTGGCCGCAAATATTGAGGTGACGAAGGAGTGGTGGAATACACGTCGCGGCGATTTTCAACTTTACTCATCCCAAGCGGTCGTGAAAGAAACCTCACAAGGTGATGTTGTGATCGCATCTCAACGACTAGAAATCCTTGCTAATCTATCTTTACTCGACTTGAACCAAGCTGTGCTAGATTTAGCAGAGCAATTTTTGGAACGCAGCAACCTTCCCGCAAAAGCTGATATTGATGCTGTTCATATCGCCCCCGCAACCGTTCACGGCATGGATTACCTGCTCACCTGGAATTGCAAGCACATCGCCAATGCTCAAATTCAAGGAAAGTTGGCAGAGATCAGCCTTGATTTTGGCTACGAGTTGCCAATTCTTTGTACACCCTATGAACTTCTCGGAGGTTGATTATGTTTCAGGATGAGATTGTGGAAGAGATCCACAAAATTCGTGAAGAGTACTCTCGGTCATTCAATCATGACTTGAAAGCCATCTTTGCTGATTTGCAAAAGCAACAAGCTGAAAGTGGCAGAGAAGTTGTTACCTTATCTCGAAAACACGGTCTAACAACACGTTGGAGCGGACGAGCGAGAGATATTGATAGTGGTGCAAAGGATATTAGCCGCCGCTCAACTTAGCCGTTATGCCGCATAGCCCTTAGGGAGCAGGCCCAAAAGATTATCAGCATGTGAAGGAAGGGCTTACTTCATGGGCGCTCTAGATTAAAACAAGGCTTCTGTTGAAATTGAGCAATGACCAAAAGTGGCACAACCCAACTTGGGTATTTCATAAACTTCGACCTATGGCAAGATGCACTGTATCTTCTTAATTTTCAGATTAAGCAGAAGATGAACAATAGGCACTTTAATACTCTCAGTATGTTTTATTATGAGAGGCTAGATATAAATTGCCTCAACCATCCAACACAAGACTATTTCAATATAAAAATATCCAGTAGCCTCTTTTATGGTTTAAAGAAAGAGTTTTCTGTTCTCTCCTACGTCATTCCTAAACCAGGGCTAGGGCTAAGAGATTATAAATTTTTTACCTACCCAATGAGAACTGTATACTATTCCATCGGGCTTTATTTGCTTAAGTTATCGCAAGAATTCTTAATTGAAACATATAAAAAGATTGATAGCATTGAAGCTTTTTATGGTGGCAACCTCACCTACAAATCCAAGAAGCTCATAATCAATACAAAGAATGTATATTATCGTAGTTTTCACGAGCAGTTTAAGTTAAAAATTAAAGAAGAAACTAAGTTAGACAACGCAAGCAAAGTAATATTAAAGCTTGATATTGAAAATTATTTTAATGAGTTATCAATATCAACATTGTTAAGCCTTCTCAGCCGTTTTATCAAGCCAAGTGTTCAGGCTAATTTGAATTATGACATGTTTACAAGGGAGCAAATTATTTGCTTATTTCAATTCATCTCGAATGGTAAGTCTGGCATACCTCAAGGAGACAACAATATTATTTCAAGTTTCCTTGGATACTTGTATTTAGTTTTTGGTGATCTATTCATTGACGATGTACTGAATAGCTACAAACATGTTGTTGACTCGCATAAGATTATTAGATACACCGATGACATTTATATCTCTATAACATTCAAAGATATTATTGATCAAAAGGATCAGGGTTTGTTCGTTCATTCAATTGCTTCTCAAATCGCCGAGGTTCTATATAGTCAGCTTGGTCTCAAGCTTAATCTGAAAACACGGCTTTACAGACTATCTCAAGAAGAAGAAAAAGAGGAGCTATTGAAAAATATTAGAAAGTCATCTCCCAGTGATGAATATTTTAGTGCTATTCAAGAAGACGAGGAGGAAGAAGAGGAGGAATCCGAACCCCCTACTAAAACTCCTCAAGATAAACTAGAAGAAATATTTGAAGAGTTAAGGAAAATTAAAAACTCCAGAGTAGAAGACTATTTTGTGAGAGGTGATTCAGTACAAGAGGAAAAGGAAATTCTTCAAGAAGTATTTGACAAAGGTGTTGAGCAGATCCTTGATAAACCAGAAAACAAGGAAAAAATAGAGAAAATTTTTAATGATTTTGATTTTAATTTAGTTAAAGTACAGCCCCTTGAAATATTAATCATTCTACTTAAAGATACGACTGCAACTAATAATTTTAGGAAGTTTTGTTTAGATAAGACAATTATCACTACAGGGGATGCCGACTTAATTATCAAGTTCTTGTGTCAGACTAAATTTGCTGATACAAAACTATTAGAGAAGCTGAAGCAAAACTTTCACATGAGTAACATTATTGCTATTTTCCTTGATTGCAAGTTAAATTGTCATCAGCCTGGATACTATAATCTTGCCTGTATGCATATGAAAAAGTTGTCTGAGATGCCTGATGTTCTTGAACAGACAAAGCTACGAGTTTTAAGTGAGAAAAGCGCATCTTATTCCGTTGCACTTAATCATTTAGTTAATGAAATTCATGCCGTTTGTATAAAACAGGAACAAGCAAACAAGAAAAATTATGATGTCAACGATGTAGTTAAGTTCTTGCAATCAAAGGGTATCCAGCATGAGGTATGTATAAAAGTCAGAAACCTATTTGATCGTAGAAACTCTAATCGTGTTTCACATCCTGGTTCTGATGAAAGTATTGCTTGGGAAGTCACAAAGGAGGAGTACCTGGATTACTATGAGCATGTTGGGCGGTGCTTAGATTTTCTCTTGTAGCGCGATCGCCGATCTTGTAGGGTGCGTTCCCTAATGCAAGTGCGATCGCGTATCTTGTAGGGTGCGTTCCCTAATGCAAGTGCTACTGCTCCAGCGATCGATTTTGGGGAACGCACCATGCCCATTGATTGAAGTTGTGGGTTTAAGTGCGATGCCGCTCTTGTAGGCCCAGTTGGGGAATGTTAGCGAAGATTTCCGATGTTTAGGTTAAAATAGAGGGCAAAAGTTGCCCAGGGTCAAGCCAATGACAGTTCGTCAACCCCGCTACAGCAAAGAAGAATTCGCTCGACGTGGTAATGAGATTTATGAATCTCAGGTACGTTCTCAAGTGGAGGAGGGAAATCAGGGGAGAATTGTGGCGATCGACATCGAAACTGGAGCGTTTGAGCTTGCCGACGATACGATTACTGCTACCGATCATCTCTAGGAGCGTGTCCCTGATGCTCAACCTTGGCTGATTCGGATTGGACATAGAGCCGTCTTCCGTTTTGGCAGTCGCAGCCAGAGAAAACCCGTATGATGTGTGGGGATGGGTCTTTTGTATGGCTTTAAACTTCAGATTGAGGCAGTGGAAGGTGGGCGCGTTACAATTGAAGCGCTATGACTCAGCCAAAGTTATCGGTGAAGACGGTCTAACTTTACCGTTATACTGAATCGGTTTTTAATAGCATGATTAACCCCCAATCCAACTTGAAAAACCCGCTCCCTTCTTCCCACTCTTCCATACCTTTTAAACAGGATTTAGTATGACTATCTAGGGTTTGCTCAATAAGTACGGGCGAAGCATTCGGATAGAAAATCTACGTTTTCACCGATAGGTTATTGCCCGAATGCTTCGCCCCTACAGGACGCGGGCCGATGAAGACGCGAGGTTTTGAACGACGATTCTCTCAAAATCTTGCACCTGTTTCGCGAGAAAAGCCCCAAAACCCTTACTTTGCCTACAT
>NZ_JAPZRB010000020.1:0-3670 GCF_027531105.1 Microcystis sp. LE18-22.4A | reverse complement strand
GGGTGTGGGGTGTGGGGAAGTAGGGTGTGGGGTGTGGGGTGTGGGAAGTATAAATAAAAATAATCTCCTGTCTCCTGTCTCCTGAATCCTGACTCCTGTCTCCTGACTCCTGTTAACTATCTGTGCCTAACATTTGCAGTTTATATAAACTAGCGTAGAGGCCGTCTTCGGTTAATAAATCTTCATGGGTTCCCGATGCGACTAATTCCCCGCGTTTAAGGACAAGAATTCGATCGACATCGCGAATAGTGGAGAGACGATGGGCGATAATAATAGCAGTACGATTGACTAAAATCTGTTCTAAAGCTTCTTGAATTAATACTTCTGTCCCCACGTCTAAACTAGCGGTAGCTTCATCTAAAACTAAAATTTCGGGGTTACGAATAGCGACTCTCGCAAAAGCGAGTAATTGTTTTTGTCCTCCCGATAAATTTGCGCCTCGTTCCCGTAAAAGGGTATGATAACCATCGGGTAACTCCTCGATAAAGTGATCGATATTAGTTAATTTAGCTGCTGCCTTCACTTGCTCAAAATCATAATTTTCCCCTAAAGTAATATTGCGAGTAACATCTCCGGCAAAGAGAAAAGTTTCTTGGAGAATGACACCGATATAACGTCTTAATTCCGCTTGGGGAAGATAACGGATATCGATACCATCCACTAGAATTCTGCCCTTACTTGGTTCGTAAAGACGACAGAGAAGACGAATAATCGAACTTTTTCCCGCACCGGTGGGACCAACTAAAGCGACTTTTTCCCCTGGATGAATGGTAAAATTGAGACCTTTGATAATATATTCATCGGGTTTATAACCAAACCAAACATTTTCAAAAATAATCTCGCCAGTTTGACGTTTTTCTGGGAAGTAAATCTCTTTATAATTGTTAGAATCGGTGATTTCAATGGGAATACTAATTAATTCACCAATTCGTTCTATAGCAGTAAAACCCGATTGAAACATAGTAAATTTTTCGGCAAACTGACGCAGGGGATTAAAGAGACGTTGGGAGAATAAAATAAAAGCTGATAAAACCCCAAAATCAATGGTTTTCTGGAGAATAAAAATCCCGCCTAACCATAATACTCCTCCCACGGCAATTAATCCGATCCATTCCAAAGTGGCCGAGACAGCAGAATCATAAAAAATTGTTTTATCTAGGGATTGACGATAGTGAGTATTGATAGCGCGAAACATTTCAGCATTAAAGCGTTCGCGGCGAAATAATTGAACAATATTAACTCCGACTATATTTTCCTGTAATTGGGCATTAAGTTTTGATAATTCCTCGCGTACTTGATAGTTAGCGATGCGGTATTGTTTTTGAAAAAAGATAATTAAAGCAGTGACGGGAAATAACATCAACACCAACAATAGAGCTAATTGCCATTGCAGGGTAAACATGGTGATGATAATAACTAAAATATTGACCAAATCACTGACAACTCCGATCGCCCCACTAGCAAAAACTTCTCCTAATGCTTCCACATCGCTGGTTAAACGAGTGACTAAACGTCCCACGGGAGAGCGATCAAAAAAACTGGAGGAAAGGGAGGTGACATGGGTAAATAAATCTTCCCGGACATTAGCAGTAATTGACTGACCGACTTTCTGCACTAGATAACCTTGCATTGTCCCTAAAATCAGTCGTAAAATAATCGCAGCCGAGAGGATAATAATTAGGGTATTAATGGCTGCTGTTAAGGGCATTCGAGCCAAAAAATCCCAAGTTTGTTCCTTTTGCAAAAGGGAGACCGCTTGACCGATAATTAAGGGTTGGATCGCCCCTGTGAGAGATAGGGGAAAAAGAAGTATTAATGACCAGAATAGCAGGGCTTTTTGCTTTTTTGCGTAGGGAAGTAATCTTAATAATAATCTCCAGTCATTTTCTTTGACCGGAGGGGACACAGGGGAGGATGATAGACTCATGAAGGGATTTCCAATGAAATTCTCGGCAGCCAGGGAGAAATTACCCCCCTGTTGTTAACTTTTCTAACAGGCGATCGATCTGGAAATATTCCTCCATTAATTCTCGAATACAAGCGACTTTTACCTGTTCCTGTAAGCGAATCTTCCCGAAGGCCTGATCGACGATTTCCACGGTGGTGAGAGTATCTAAATTTACCGAGAGAATCGGTACTTCTAAATCCTCGGCCCGGCCCAAAATCAGGGGATCTGGAGAGATAGAACCGGTTAAGATTAAACAGGTGGTGGAAGTTTCTAGGGCAGCTAACTGTAGGTCTATGCGATCGCCACCCGTAATCACAGCCATATTTTCCCCCTTGCGAAAATATTCTAAAGCGGCGTTGACATTCATTGCCCCGATCGCTAAACTTTCTACCATCCAATCCAAACGATCGGGCCGACATAATACTTTGGCCTCTAAAAGATGGACAATTTCCCGAACACTAATACTGCGCAGCAGTTTACTAGCGGGTAACAGTCCTAAAACTTCCACACCTTGGCCAGCGAGATAGGGTTTAAGGAGAGATTGTACTTCATCCCAATCATCGGTGGGGATATCGCTAATTACTACCCCCAGCAGCTGATTATTTAATTCCTGTTGCGCTTTCAGCAGACTATCGGCAATCAGGGGAGAACTATAGCGGGCCACCAATAGGATCGGAGTCTGGAGAATTTTGGCCATCTCCCCCATCGATAACTGAAAAATACTCCCTTCCCAGAGAGTCCCCGGCCCTTCGAGGAGGGTAATATCACTGTTAACCCGATCGAGATAGCCAGCAAGAATATTGCCGTAGTCCTGTTTATCTGCACCTTGCAGACGTTTAGCAACGGAATCCACATCTGTATAGATCACGGGTAAACGCAGCTGATCGGGGGATAATTCTAGTAATTGCCGGATAAATTCTACATCCTCATCGACCAATTGCCCATCGACGTAGCCCGGACAATTGCCCACTGGTTTGCCGTAACTTATCTCTAGGCCTTTTTGCCGCAAGAGATGCGCTAAACCGACGATAGTTCCCGATTTACCACTGAGGGGTTCCAGGGAAGAGATGAGTATAGATTTGGCTGATTTCGCCACGATTTGCTCCTTTTTAACCCGTAAAATCCCGACTTTTATTCTTCAAATCGCAGCAGTTTCCGATAAAATCCCTGCGAAAAGTCGGCTGAACCTAGCTGCTTAAAGGTTTTAATCGCATCGATGAGATATTCGATCAACTCGGCGTTAATAATCGTCATCTCATAGCTTAGGTCGGCCTGTCCTTCAAATTGTAAACGACAACGGGTCAATTCCGAGGGCAATTTTGATACATACCAAGACGCCACAAAGGGAATCCCTTGACTGTTTTCTATGCGACGACGACCTTCTAAAGATCCTGCTTGATACAAAGCGATCGCATAGGGCAGGATACTATGTTTGTCCTTGGCATAGTAGGGCATATATACTACCACATCGGCCTTATTAGCGGGTTCTAATTGTTCGATAGTCGGCATAATTTAAGTAATAGGACAAAATTAACTTCTTGGTTAGGATAGGCACTCATGCAAGGGGCAAAAGGCAAGAGTTACTTAGGGGCTGCTGAAAAAGTTTTTCGTGGGGGCAGGGTGTGGGGTGTGGGGTGTGGGGTGTGGGGTTTTACCCATTTTCAGGTGGTCAATTACCTAATTTTCAGGGAAAAAATCCCTAAATTTTCCCCCCAATCACTC
>NZ_JAPZRB010000598.1:0-7102 GCF_027531105.1 Microcystis sp. LE18-22.4A | reverse complement strand
CCCCCCCCCCCCCCACCACCCCCACCACAACACCCACCACCCTACCCCCTAAACACTACACCCTCCACCCTACACCCTACACCCTACACCCGACACCCAACACCCAACACCCCACACCCCACACCCTACACCCCACACCCTACACCCATCACCCTACACCCTACACCCCACACCCCACACCCCACACCCTACACCCCACACCCAACCCCCATCACCTCATCCATGACACCAGATAGTTTTCGCGTCAGTTTTGCTCCCTTATCTTTGCAGGAAGTATATCAATTAGCCGATGATGGGGCTAATGGTGCTATTGTACTAATGAGTGGCACTGTACGGGAGCAAACCGACGGTAAACCGGTTATTTATCTTGATTATCAGGCCTACGAACCCATGGCGATCGAGGTTTTCCGGCAAATTGCTCGGCAAATTCGGCAAACCTGGCCCGATACCAATCGAGTTGTCATTCACCATCGCACCGGTAAGCTACAAATCGGTGAAATTAGCGTCTTAGTAGCGGTGGGTTGTCCCCATCGGGGGGAAGCTTTCGCAGCCTGTCGTTATGCTATTGATACTCTCAAGCATAATGCCCCCATCTGGAAAAAAGAATACTGGTCTGATGGTTCTAGTCAATGGGTTAGTATTGGGGCTTGTGAAACGGCCCATTAGGTCTAATAACGCAAAATTAAGGCAATTTTTTGGTAATCGTTCAAGGAATCTTCATCGACTAAAGCTACACGTCCTCCCTTGGCCAATACCACTTCGATAATTTCATCCACTGCATCATCGATTACCTCCGTACCACCGACGTTTTCCACCAGTATCAAATCACCGTTTTCGCTTAAAACTGCGGGTACATGGTAATTTTTATCCACTAATAACAATTTTCCTCGACCTTCCTGCGCTAAACGCCACACTTCTCCCAGGGTAGAGATAACTTTTTGAGCGCTGACTGCCGCGTCCAAAGCTTGCAGGGCTTCAGTTTTTTGAGTCTGACGCACTGAATGCATAATCGGCAATACTTGCGGAATTAATTCTGGCAGTGAGGTTTTGTCAAAATTGCCGGTTAAAGTGCCAACAATTGCTGATGTGTACTGTGAAACTTCTTGAAAGAAGGAAATTTGACGAACCACTCCACCCACAATCAAAGGGGAAGAATCATCAATGTCAATGTATTCACCCAGAGCATTATCTACCTGCTGGAAAAATCGCCGGATTCTATCATCTAGATAACTGGTATCGGCATCAAAGGGCAGTGGTGCGGTGGCCCCCGGTCCAGTCATTTCTAAGGGAAAATTTTGATCGCGAATTTCTTCGAGAGTTTCTCCTGTAGCTGAGATTAAACGAGTAGAACCCTGACTTAATAGTAACAGCCAATAGGGTTGTTCTCGATGTAATCCATAAACTAAATCCCGTGTGGCAAAGGTTTTATCGATGACAACTCTTGCCTGGACAGAAAAAGGCAAGTTATAAAGCTTGGCAATATCCGGACCAATATAGAGAGCTAATCCATCTAGAGTATAAGGATAATCTATTTCAGCCACTAGACTATCGAGGCGCTCGAACAAAGGTTCGATTTCACGTTTAGAGAATTCTGCCGATAATCGGCGCTTTGCTTCATCGACCAAATTTTTAACGAGAATAGGGTCTTGTTTGTTATCCGGTGAGGTGCGATGGGTAGGTAAGAGAATGGAAAGGGCGGGTATTTGAGTTAGGGATTGTAGTTTCTTAAGTTCTTGACGAGTAATCATTGATTTTAGCTTGATTTATAGGGTTAAGGAGCTAAAAATACTGGCTTTATCCAGATTTTCTCGATTTATTCAGTATTTTAAGTTAACATTTTAAGGACAAAATGTAGTTATATCTAGAAAATTAAGAAATTATACTGAATTGCTTTGGCAGAGATTGAGGGAATTTTTAACCGGAAAACTAGGAATATTATTGATTTATCGATCGTCCACCATCAGGACAGAAAATGTTCAGGATGGGTAAATAACCCATCCTCGGAATAATTAGGAGCTGCTGAATAAATCTAAAAACATTGTTGGGTAAGACTTTTAGACTTTTTGTCAATCAAAAAGTACTGGGCATGGGAGTGATCAGGGGGAAAATTCCGGGACTTTTTTCCTGAAAATTAGGTAATTGGCCCCCTCAAAACCGGTAAAACCCCACACCCCACACCCCACACCCCACACCCTGCCCCCAGGAAAAACTTTTTCAGCATACCCTAATTAGGCCGCTATGGCGGTTTTTTCCGCTGTTAATGCCTCTTGGCGTTGAAATTCGGCTAATTGTGCCATAATTTCATCCCGAACAATCTGACGGTATTCCAGGAAATGCTCGTTGTGGGCGCAGACAGTGATATAGTGTTCGGCATTGGCGGGATTATGGCGCAAAATACCGAATAAATTCTGCCAGAATTTCCAGCGAGTGGAACGTTTAAAGCCCTGTCGCCAGATAATTACCGCTAGGGCATAGAGATCGGCCCGGCGAGGCAGTTTAAAGGCAGGTTTCGCTTTAGGTGCGCCTAATTTCAGGAAACAGCGATAGGTGCGATCAAGAAATACCTCCGGATCGTACAATTTCCAGAAGGCTTCAATATATTCCGTGGCAATATCTTCGATCGGCCGGGTGGGAACGAAATTCATCAGGGTACTTTGGTTAATGTCCTGTTTCCCCGTTAATCTTAGTCGTCCTTCTTTTTCCAAGCGAGTCCATAGGGCGGTATTGGGTAAAGCTTGTAACATTCCAAATAGAGCCGTGGGAATGGCCGCTTCTTCGACAAAATTAATAATGCGATCGGCCGCTCCTTTTTTCTCGCCATCAAAACCGATGATAAATCCCGCCATAGGGCGCAATCCGGCTTTAATAATCTTTTCTACCGTCTCGGTTAACGAACTACGGGTATTTTGGAATTTTTTGGTTAATTGTAAACTTTCTTCGTCGGGGGTTTCAATACCTAAAAAGACGGCATCAAAGTAACAATCAACCATCATTTCCATTAATTCGGGATCGGCGGCTAAATCTACCGATGCTTCCGTGTTAAACCGGAAAGGATACTGGTGTTCTTCTTGCCAAACTTTTAATTCTTTGAGGAGTAATTTAACGTTGCGCTTGTTGCCAATAAAATTATCATCCACCATGAACACGCCCCGGCGCCAACCTAACTCGTAGAGATAATCTAATTCTTTTAATAATTGTGCGGGGGTTTTGGTGCGGGGTTTACGACCGTAGAGAACGATAATATCGCAAAATTCGCACTGGAAGGGACATCCGCGCGAGAATTGTACCGACATGGAATCATAAGCTTCAAAATCGAGCAGATCGTAGCGTGGGATCGGGGTAATTGTCACATCGGGTTTTTCTGTGGTGCGGAAAACACCTTTAGTTTCTCCTCTTGCCAATGCTTCCACAAACATCGGAATGGTGATTTCTCCCTCATCGAGAATCAGAAAATCGGCCTCGGCCACTTCGTGGGGGATAGAAGTGGGATAGGGACCACCCACGGCCACCAGTTTACCCCGTTGCTTGGCTTCGTGAATTTGCTCGATTAAATCTTGACGTTGCACAATCATGCCGGAAAGAATCACTATTTCGGCCCAATCCCATTCTGCTTCTGTCACCGCCCGAATATTGCGATCGACCAGTTTAAATTCCCATTGCTGCGGTAAAATCGCCGCCACCGTCACCATACCCAGGGGAGGAAGTAAGACTTTGCGATCGACTAATTCCAGAATTTTGTTATAAGACCAGAAAGTCGGCGGAAAAACGGGATAAATCAGTAAGGCGCGCATATTCACTCCTCGCTCGATGGCGATCGATTCTTGACCTTTCGCTTGATTGTAATCTTTTTCGGTCAGGGATGGGAAAACCGTTATTTAGCCCTAGAACTAAGATCAGGTTTGATTTTCGGCCGCCATGCCCACCCTTGACCCTGCCCCCATAAAAGTTTATGGTCAACATTAATAAAATTTATGTAAACAAATGTTGCATAGTCTGGGAAGTTATGTTACATTTAATATCAAGCACTTGAATCAAATGCAATTTTATTATAGGAAGGCAATTCACCATGGATAAGCAAGAAAACAAACTCGGCTTCACCGCTTTCGCTGAAAACTGGAATGGTCGTTTAGCCATGCTCGGTTTCGTTATTGGCGTAGCTACGGAATACTTAACCCACAAAGGTATCCTTGCTCAATTAGGCTTAATGTAATTTCAGCCTCGATTGCTGTGCATCTACAATCAACTTGAATAAATTATCAAAAAAGGGAGGAGCATCGCTCTTTCCCTTTTTTAGTTGCAGGTTGGGGATGAGGGAGTGGGGTGATAGGGAAGTGGGGTGTGGGGTGTGGGGTGTAGGGTGTAGGGTAGTTGATGTACTGGAAAATCTCTCAAGTAACCTTGTTTGAGAATACTTGTCGGCAATTCCTGTCTATGGTTAATTAAGAAAAATAAACTGTAGCGAAATATACTGTTTTTTCATGTTCTAATGGGGATAGATAGGGGGAAAAAAATCATGTCGAAATCACTCTTTACCGATGCCAGCAGTCGCCTAGAACGCGCCCTTAAGTATGTCTCCATTTCCGATGATGCGATCGAGCGGTTAAAATATCCCAAAGCTAGTCTCAGCGTCTCCATACCCGTCCGGATGGACAACGGCACTCTGAGAATCTTCCAAGGCTACCGCGTCCGCTACGATGACACCCGCGGCCCCGGCAAAGGAGGGGTGCGCTATCATCCCAACGTCAGCATTGATGAGGTGCAGTCCCTGGCCTTTTGGATGACCTTTAAATGCGCCCTGCTGGATTTGCCCTTTGGTGGGGCTAAGGGCGGCATTACCCTCAATCCGAAAGAATTGTCAAAAGCCGAGTTAGAACGCCTTAGCCGGGGCTATATCGAGGGTATAGCCGACTTTATTGGTCCCGATGTCGATATTCTTGCCCCTGATGTCTATACCAACGAGATGATCATGGGTTGGATGATGGACCAGTACAGCATCATTCAGCGTAAAATTAGTCCAGCGGTGGTGACGGGGAAACCTTTAACCATGGGAGGCAGTCGTGGCCGCGATACGGCGACGGGAACAGGAGCTTTTCATGTTATTAACTCTCTTTTGCCGAAATTAGACAAAAAACCGGCTAATACTACCGTAGCCGTTCAGGGATTCGGTAACGCCGGGGCCGTAGTGGCGGATCTCCTCGCCAAAGCCGGTTATCAAGTGGTGGCGGTAAGTGATTCCCAGGGCGGCATTTATCGGGAAAAAGGACTAGATATTGCCAGCATTCGTCAGTATAAACAGGAACATCGCGAGATTACTGCTATTTACTGTCAGGATACCGTGTGTAATATCGTCGAACACGAAGCGATTAGTAATGAAGAATTGTTAGCCCTAGATGTGGATGTTTTGATTCCAGCAGCCCTAGAAAACCAAATTACCGCCGAAAATGCCGATCGCGTGCGGGCAAAATATATCTTTGAAGTGGCCAACGGTCCGACTACCTCAGAAGCCGATCGCATTTTAGACTCAAAAGGGATTCTCGTTTTCCCCGATATTCTGGTTAACGCCGGTGGGGTAACGGTGAGTTATTTTGAATGGGTGCAAAATCGCAGCGGTCTTTATTGGCAATTAAACGAGATCAATGAGCGCTTAAAAGAAAGAATGGTGACAGAAGCGGAAAAAGTCTGGTCTTTCGCCCAAGAATTCGATATATCTCTGCGTAACGCCGCCTACGCCCAGGCCATTGCTCGTCTCGGAGAAGCCCTAGATGCCAAGGGAACCCGCGATTATTATCAAAATAAGACGGGAGCATAAAAGCCACAAACATTATATGCAAGCTAAAACTGGCGGTTTTTATTCCCCTAATTGCCAGGTTATCTCTTCACCCGCTCGTAACGGCACCAGTCCGGATTCGGGAAATGGCAATTCATCGGGAATGCGCCAAGGGGTTTTGGTTAAGGTGATTTGTTCGGTATTTCGGGGGAGTTGATAAAAATCTGGACCGTGGCAGCTGGCGAACCCTTCTAGTTGATCGATCGCATCAACGCTCTCAAAGGCTTCTGCGTACAACTCTAGGGCGTGCAGAGCCGAATAACAACCCGCACAGCCACAGGAACTTTCTTTGCTGTAGCGAGAATGGGGCGCGCTATCAGTCCCCAGAAAAAACTTGGGATTGCCCGATGTTGCCGCTTGCAAAAGTGCCAAACGATGATCCTCTCGTTTCAAAATCGGCAGGCAATAAAAATGAGGACGAATGCCACCGGTAAAGAGAATGTTTCGGCTAAACAATAAATGTTGGGGCGTAATTGTGGCGGCGACATTGTTGTTAGTAGATAGAACAAACTTGACCGCATCGGCAGTGGTAATGTGTTCAAACACCACCCGCAGTTTCGGAAATCTTGTTATCAGTGGGAGCAAGTGCTTCTCAATGAACACTTTCTCTCGATCGAACACATCAATATCACCATCGGTAACTTCTCCGTGCAGTAGTAGCGGCATATCCAGCTGCTCCATCGCTGCCAAAACGCCATCGCACCTACGAAGGTCCGTCACCCCCAAGTCGGAATTAGTTGTCGCACCAGCTGGGTAGTATTTCACCGCTTTGACAAACTGGGAGGCTTTCGCCGCCACGATTTCTTCGGGACTGGTATTATCGGTGAGATATAGGGTCATCAGTGGCTCGAACTGTTGACCCTCTGGAACTGCTGCCAGAATGCGCTCGCGATAGGAGGCAGCATCAGCCACTGAGCGCACTGGGGGCTTTAAATTCGGCATGATAATGGCACGGGCAAACTGACGCACCGTATGGGGTAGAACCGCTTTCATTGCCGCACCATCGCGGAGATGAAGGTGCCAGTCGTCGGGTCGAGTCATTGTGAGTCTTCGCATTGTTCAATCATACTACGGTTAGGGTTCCCACCTCACCCAAGATAACGGAGGCAGGGGGCAGGGGGCAGGGTGTGGGGGGTGGGGTGTGGGGTGTGGGGTTTTACCGATTTTCAGGTGGTCAATTACCTAATTTTCAGGGAAAAAGTCCAGGGATTTTCCCCCCAATCACTCCAAAGGTCGGCACTTTTTGAGGGAAAACAAGTCTAAAAGTCTTATCCA
>NZ_JAPZRB010000137.1:0-1345 GCF_027531105.1 Microcystis sp. LE18-22.4A | reverse complement strand
ACCAAGGGGGTTTACCCCCCCAAACCCCCCTAACACAAGAATTTTTTCCCGGGCTTTTGCGCCGCACAATTTCGTGTTCCGGAAATTGGGGGTATTGGGGGGGGGGGGGGGGGGGGGGGGGGGGTGGGGTGGTCACTGGGGGCGCGTTGCGGGGGGATGTGGGGTGGTAAGTGGGTGCGCGTTGCGGGGGGATGTGGGGTGATGGGGTGATGGGGTGATGGGGAAGTGGGGTGTGGGGTGTGGGGTGTGGGGTGTGGGGTGATGGGGAAGTGGGGTGTGGGGTGTGGGGTGTGGGGTGTGGGGTGATGGGGAGAATAAATAAAAATAATCTTCTGTCTCCTGTCTCCTGTCTCCTGTCTCCTGTCTTCGTTATTGAGGATTTTTTCTTTTCGGGGGTTTTTGTTTGCTGGTAGGGAGTAGGGGAGCGGTTAATTTTTCGTAGAGTTCAAAGAGGTATTCAATGCGGTTTAATTCACTGGTAAAGGGTTGGGGACGATAACACAAATCAACGGCTTTATCGAGTTTTTGGTGAGCTTTGAGCAAGTCGGGAGGCATGGTTAAGGTATCGTATAAATCCGCAAGGCTACTATCAGGATATTTTACCCTAGTATCTAGCACAGCTTGAGCGCAAGTTTCGACGGTTTGTTTTTGTTTGTCGGTGATATTTTCTGGAAAAGGAAAATTATTATAAACAATATCTTTTGAGTAACGATAATCACTTTTTAATCTGCCACAGACATATTTAACCCATGCCATGTGCATTGCTGAAGTAAGAATACCAAATAAATATAAATCGCCGTTCGGAATAGCTTGACAAGTATCACTTACGATATTATCAGCAGTAAAAAAGCCAATAGGAATGTATTTTCTATTTTCTGACGTAGTTCTAGGTACAAGAATATAGTCTGATTTTGGTTGCGTTATTTGTCGAAATAAACAATGATAAGAATAGTTTCGGGTTGAAGCTGCAATACTTTTTGACCTGAATTGTTTCACGGCTTCCACCCGCTCCAAAATTTCAGGTATATTCTTTAGTTCATTTGGTTTAATATCGAGTAGCCACAAACACCATTTTTTGCCACCATTTAAAAATTCTCTAGCACTAATAAAAGGTCTAATAAATTTAATTAACAAAGGGTTTTTTGAGACAAGAGTATTTTTTTCTTCTTCAGATAAAATAAAATTACCTCCATCTGTTGGCTTATTTGGCTCTTCGGGAATTGTTATGCAAATAATTAACTTAAAATAAAATTCGATGAGAGCGCCTACGCTCAAAAGTAGCTGAAATCCATACAGGGAAGGACTTAAGGCACAAACAGGTTAATACCAAAAGATAGACAATTGA
>NZ_JAPZRB010000486.1:0-6428 GCF_027531105.1 Microcystis sp. LE18-22.4A | reverse complement strand
TTAATCACATTCAGAGAACCATCATCAATTTCTTCATCCTCAAATAACAAAGGAGCCAAGGACTGTTTTAAATGCCATTCCACATAATAAGCCAACATACATAAAAAGATATGGGCTTTAACTCTATCACCCTTATAATGATAGATAGGACGTACCTTTAAATCAATTGACTTATAACAGCGAAATGCCTCCTCCACTTGAGATAAACTTTTATAAGCTTTAACCGTCGTCGCTGCATCCATCAAGGTTGACTCCAGAGAAGTTCTTAACACATACACACCATCCAAGGCCGTTTCTTGAGCGATTAATTCCAGCTTACGCTGATAGGAAAAGCCTTCCTCTGTTATCTCTAGGTTATAGTATTTATTGACTTTAAACTGATTAAGAATCTTGCCCACTCTCAAAGCTATCTTATCTTGACCCTTTAAAGCTCTTTTCTCCCTTTGAGTCGCCTGAACAATCAAATCTAGTTCCTTCTCTACCGCTTCTAATAATGCCTCTCTTTGTAGTTGATTTTTCTGGGCAATGAAGGGATTACGACAAGCAATTAATCTTTCATCGGGATAATCTTCACTCTCAAATTCCACCAAGTTTACCTGATCAAATAATCCTAATTGAATCACTTCTACCTCAGCCAGTTTCCGAATTTGAGGCTTAGTTAAACCAGTAATATAGTCTAATCCTTCTATGGGTTTTACTAATTCCTTGATTTTCGAGTTAGTGAAAATTCCTCTATCACTTACCCAGACCACATTCTCAATCCCCCAACCCTTTCTGACTTTCTCAATTTGTCCGCTTAAAGTAGCACCGTCTGAGGTGTTTCCTTCAAATACTTCTACCGCTATCGGACAACCCTTGGCTGAACAGAGCAGACCAAAAACTATCTGAGTTTTCCCCTTCTTTTTATCTCGGTTATCACCATATTTTCCCAGTTCACAACCATTTCCTTCTAGGTAGGTAGAAGTGACATCATACAAGACTAATGTTCCTGATTCTAAGTGTTTAAGTGCTAGGTGCTTCTCAATTTTCTCTTGTTTTTCTAATAACCAATCTAAGGCGTTATATAATTCGTCTTCATCGGCTTTCTCTAAGTCTAACAATTGTCCTAAACTCTGGCTGCAAGTCTCACTATTAAACCCTCTCGCTGTGGCTAGTTTTGATTTAGGATTGATGATTCTTGCCACAATCATCGCCACCACTAAGTTTCTGATTCGAGAGGATTTTTCACTGATTATTTTATCTAAACCTAATTTTTTAATCGTCTCTAAAATAGCCATTACATGACCATGAGGAAGACTTCTAATCACTTCAAAATGATTGGGAATGCCTTCAGTCATTGACAGTGTTGCTCCTTTAAGAGCCAGTTTCAGATTGTCAATAATATCATCGGGTAATTTTGAGAGATTGGCCAGGGTTCTTTTTTTGACTTGATCTCCTTCTCGGTAGGAATCTGGTCGAAGAACAGCGGGGGGGGAATTACGGTTAGGAACTTTTTCTATATACATGGCTATCATTTTAGCAAATAGAGAGAATTCTTGTCCATTAAGAAATGTTACAAATTACATGGGTACATTAAGGAAAGTTAAGGGGGTGCATCCATTGATGGATAAGGGTTTTTAGCTATTATGGTATATATGTATGGGGGAAGTTCAGAAATAACTACAGTGGATGGGTTTTCTCGATTGATCGCTCTATTGAGATTAATCGAGAAAGCCATCATCGAAAATTGCTAAGAGACATTCTCACTTAGCCCAATTTGCCTTTAGTTGAGGCAGCCAGCTAAAGTCAGCACTTAAATCTCCTCCAAAAATGGGAACTTTCTGCACCGTCGCTGAATTAATTACTTTCTCTACATATCCGGTAGCAATTCCCGCCGAAAAGTGGCAAGCCATACAGCTTTCTGTCCCAAATACCGGAGTGCCATTAAAGGGAAAACCGTTTTCTTGAAAATGAGCCTCTTGATTGCCAGTTTGAAGATAAGTTTCCATAATGCTATTGGTTAAATAAACTGGCGCAGGAGACCCTGTGGACTTACGGGTAATAGCATCAGGGAGATTGTCCGGAGAAGGTCCTCCAGCAATGGCCGCATAACCAGAATTATTAGGATAGGGCGCAGTTGGCCACTGAGTATCGATGAGTTGATAATACTGTAATGGGGATTCCTCAGTTGCCAAAAGTAGCTGCATTGATTGGTTTAATGCTTGCTTTGCTTTGGGAATAGGAATCGGACGGGACACCTGAGTTTTCAGAACACCGTTGGGATCGGGTTTGCCCGTGTTGGGATTGCGGGGGATTGGTGGAACATTCACGGGTAAAGTTTGCCCGGCAGGGCTGAAATCGTGGAACAAGGCGTATAAAGATTTCCCATCCACCTTCTCCAAATCATTTGCGTTTAGATTATCGACGTGTTCAAACGTTGCCCAAATCCACTGAGGAGAAGACTTAGTTTTTGTCGAAATGTGCATTCCCACTAAACCCATTAGCTGCTTCTGACAATTTTTAAACTTGCCGTTGCCATCTAAAATGGGTTCCCCATTCTTATCAAGATCAGGTAACAACAAGGTTTGGGTATAAAAGCGACTGGGGATATCTCGTTTAGGGTCTAATTCTTTCCAAGCCAATTTAACTTCCATAACTCCACTCTTATCTGTGGCGAAATCGCCAGAAGGGAAATTGACTGGCTGATGATTTTGAGAAAAAGCAATTTGACCATCCAAGTTGTAAAGCTTGTTCTCTACGATGTACTGAAATTCTTGATCATTAAGAAAGATTTCGTAGCGAACTTCTTGTCCATTTTGATCGTAGAGAGGAGAGGTAAAAGCTTGATTGACTTCATCAGCAATATCTTTGTCCACCTTGTTGGAAAATACGGAACTGGTAACATAAAGTTCCCGCCGATTTTCCTTGTTATTTTTACACATAATCGGAGTAGTTTCTACAGGCGCACTACCATCAGGACGGAATACTTGCAGACTTTCGTGAAACGTTAACCAACGAGGAGTGCCAAGATCGGTTAATTTAGGGAGAGGATTCTTTTGAGCATCAAGAGGCCAATTGAGAGCAATAAAAGCTTGCCAAGAGAATAAATCAAAAAGCCTCTGTAACGCAGGAAAATTTTTAACGAGCAATTCCTGTTCCGCTTCAAGTCCGATGGGAATATCAACGGGAATTTTAGGGACGATCAAAGAGGATAAAGTATTATCCTTCTCTATGTTTGTCGGTAATTCGGCTCGGGCTGGTAAGCTATAAAATAGCAAACTCAAGCTAAATATATAAGCAAGAAAGATTCTAAGAATTCGTTGCATACTAATCCTCCAAGTTGGTAGTAATTATTGTCATCTCCGAAGATTAAAGATCAAACTCTGATAGGAACAAAGCAAAATATTAATTTTCTGGAGATACCTATGGGACTAAGTCAAAGGTTGCAGCCCCGATACTAAAATCATCATCTTTGCATCTTTATCGAAGATTTTGATAAAGATTGTTTGTCGATCACTACTATAGTGATAACAATTGGTCGGCGAGTTAGCTAATTCTCCCAAATTTGATACAGCACTTAGACTTGTCTTGTTAGAATTAACTGAATCTGGTGCTTTAGTTTGTCCTAACAAGGCAATATAGTAGAACTCTTCTGGCGGAAGATAGTTATCGACCTGCCGAACCAGAGAAATTTCCTGTACAGAAATATCATTTTGTTGTTGATGGGTAATCAAGGTTGTTCGATAAGCTTGTTTAACCTCAGCATCCATACTAATATGGTCGTCCTGATAACAAAGATAGCTACTATCTTTGCCTGGATAGATATTATAGGTCAGGTAATTTTGCTTCAATTCTCCTACATATTGCTCTAATTGCCGCACAGGAATAATAGACCCTTCTCGAATATAAGCAGGAACCAGATCTAGTTGGGAAGTATTCCAAGTGATAAGTTGACCGCCCTGGGTCGCCCGATTGAGTGTTCCATGTAGTGTGGTCGGACCCAAATCATCAGTTACTGGCGGTGTGAAGCTTCCATTAAAGTCATACCAATCAAATCCCTCTGGCAAATAAACAGGGCGAGAAGGATAGTAATTTGTCTTACCAGGACTGTAAGAGCTAGATTCCCAACGTTCCAGCACAACAGGGGCTACCAGTAGGTCATGTCCCACAAAGAATTGATCGGCAACTCGATAGGAATTATTCGTGTCATATTCGTATTGCTGATTGGAATTGTATGGAGTCAGCAGTACCTCATTAACACCGGTTAAGGGATAGAGAGTTGGATCCTGAGGATCGTTCAAAAACATTGCCCGACAAACGGGAAGATTGTTTTGGGTGCATTCGTACATAGCATCGTAAAACAACTGGAGCAGTTTATAACGAATTTCAATGTACTTTTTGCAAGCTGGCATAACATCAGTATTATATGTACTGTTGTCGTGGGGATATTGAGAGTAATTGTAGGGTTCTTGATAAGCCTTGGTATAACCGTTGTAATGGTTACGATACCAGGGTAAAAACGCCCCCATAGTCATCCAACGAGTTAGGAGGTTAGGAGCAGGTTGACCACCAATAATGTAAGGAGGGTTATTGGGATCGGTGCTAAACGGATTATTAACCTGTCTGGATGGTGTATTACCGTTAGCAAATCCACCAATATCGCATCCACTGAAAGGTTGGCCACTCATCCCCCAATTAAGAACTTGAGGAATGTTAATAGATAAAAACTCCCACGATGAGGCCGAATCTCCTGTCCAACTTGCAGCATAGCGATGTACTCCCATATACCCCCCACGGGCAATAATGAAGTTTCGTTTGTTTTTATTGTAGTGACCATCAGGTAAGTGATTTTTAATGCGGGTCAAGCCTTCATAGGTGGCTTGGATCATGTTGAGAGAATACGCATTATGGATTTTTGCATTAGGGACTGGGGAGACTAAACTGCCATCAGGATTAACCTTGCCATTAAGATTACTCATCAGGAGATCCCCAGGTAAAGTCTTGTAATGAACTACCGCATCGGAGCTTGTCACTACGGCAGGACAAGTCATATCTTGCCAAATCATATCTAGTCCACTGTCTAGGAGTCCATAATAGTTACCACTCCACCAAGTCTTCACTTCGGATCTGAGCAAATCAGCGTAGTAGCCATAGGTTCCCAAGGGAATCTTAGAGCCTCCACAATTAGCAACATCAGTAACGTGTCCTGGAGAAAAGTAGGGATTGAATCCTTCATTACAACCATAATTCTCGTTGGTGAGAAATGGCCGGGGTTGTCCTGGTCCATCTACATACTCATCCCAAATAAATACCTTTTTGGCTCTGCCATCTTGAATCACATCGCGCTGAAAAACATTGCCGTTTTCGTCAAGAGCGGTAACAACGTAGGGAACGGCTGGATAAGCAGGGTTAGGATCATTGGTCTTAGCACTTTCATCCCAAGGAACAATGGTCATAATGCCCGTGATGTTGGTGCTACACTTAAATCCCATGCAGTGTAACTGATTAAATAAATCATTGACATTGCCAAATTTCTCTTGACTACTGGTAAAGGTACGGTAGTTGTTTTGAAAATCAACGTCAATATGTAAACCATCAATGGGAATATTATTGTCTCGATAGGACTTAGCTACATTCAGAAGGCGCTCCTTGTTGTAGTATCCATATCCTCCCTGATGATATCCCAGAGCATACATCGGAGGCATAGGACTGGGCCCAGTCAAAACATTAAATTGATTTAACACTGAGGCGATGTCGCTTCCGGTTATAAAGTAGTAGTCCATCTCGTTATAGAGTGAACCAAAGTAATATTTCCCGGTCATGTATTGAGAGTAGTCATTAGTCTGAATGTTGAAGTAAGTTTGACAGGGATTATCTAAGAAAATGAGATTGGCATAGGAAGAACCAGCAAAATCACCTGATGGAGCAGGATTCCACTCGATTAAAACTGGCATGGAGTTATAGAGTGGTTCTTGTATATTCAATGGACCAGGTTGGCTGTTACTGGGAATAACTGGATAATTACCCTGATCGTCACTCGTATTGGAACCACCGTATTGAAAATTGTCATAGTTAAAAAAAGTCGTGGTATGGAAATTATTGTTGAGGTTTATGCCCGCCTTTTCCCCAAAACCATAATACCCAGCACCAGGAGCAACGTTCATAAAGCAGGCCGTCACTTCCGAACCAAAGGGAATATAAACCAGGTTATATTCATAGCTAGTTTTGTGAACCAATTGCGATCCGCGAAACACTGCTATGCCATAGGGGTTTAGTCCGATAGATATGGTAATTTCATCAAGAGTAATTGGCTCTTCGGTTTGTGTTATGCAATGGACGGGGGTTATAAGGGATGGAACCCTTATATAGAAAGGCATTTAGCGATTTTTGTCAATTGTTTTTGCTCTAGAGCGAACTAATCAATTAAGTCTCTTGCCAGATAAGGATTT
>NZ_JAPZRB010000117.1:0-10725 GCF_027531105.1 Microcystis sp. LE18-22.4A | reverse complement strand
GAGAATGACCGGGGGAACTCTGAAATTTTCGGCTTAGTTGCCGGCAGCTTGCCGCCAACTCACTCCTCTAGATAAGTATTTTGACTCACGCCCCTTCCTCTTTTGAGACGTTGTGACACTTAGGGTGCGGAATGTGGGCTTTTGTTTAATGGATCGTCAGGTAGTAGATCTATTAAATTCTCTCCCAGAAAGAAATCGTTATATTCGTGGGTTGCGCGCTTGGATTGGCTTTCCACAAACTGCGGTTAAATTTGAGCGGGATGCGCGCTTTGCTGGGGAAGTAAAATATACCTTTAGCAAATCATTATCTTTAGCTATTAATAGCCTAGTATCTTTTTCCCGTGTCCCCTTACGTTTTGCCACCTATCTAGGATTATTTTCTGCCCTGATATCTTTGATTATGGCTCTGTTAGTATTATATTGGCGTTTACAGCAACCCGACTCACCGATCACGGGTTTTGCCACGATTATGATCGCTATATTTTTTCTGGGTTCTGTGCAGCTAATTAGCATCGGAATACTAGGAGAATATATCGGCAGAATTTACGAGGAAGTTAAAGGCAGACCCACCTACACAATTGCTGAGTTAGCTGGCTTACAAAATTCTTGATTATTGTCAGTAGGAATCGCTAATTTTTTGCTGTTTTGCCCATCTAGATAAAACTTGATCCTCCCTAGCGATCGCTACTCATGCGGCCTTGGCGGAGAGTTTTTGGGTCTTGGAGAATCTCTGGACAATAACGATCGAGCATTCTTGGCCAGCGACGGACAGGCTCACAATCCCCGGTGACAGAGACAAGACGACCAAAAACGGAATTTTTTAGCCCAGTTTCACAGAGACGAAATTTCGCCTCTGTTAGCCAGACTGATAGCTGATTGGAATCGCTAATAATTTTCTTGCGGATTTGTGGCACCAGGATTTTCTTGGTAGGAAAAGCTGCTACCAAACTCGAATTCCCGTCCGTAGGCTTCCTCTCCGTGTTCAGGAACATCTAACCCTTCTGCTTCCGTATTCGGTTTAACCCGCAGCTCCATAAATAAACCGAGAACTTTCAGGATGACAAAAGTACCCACGGCAGCAAAGATATAAGTAGCGGCAACGCCAACAAATTGCGTCCACAGTAATCCCAGACTCCCATCATTTCCGGCTGGATTAACCGCTTTTGTGGCAAAAAGCCCCGTAAGCAGCGCCCCTATTGTCCCGCCGACACCATGGACGGGATAGGTATCCAAAGAATCATCAAAGCGCAATTTTGCCCGCAGACTAACCGCAAAAAAACAGGTAAGGGCAGTGATCGAACCAATGAGAATCGCCCCAATCGGCAGTACATAGCCGGCAGCCGGAGTAATACCGACTAATCCCCCTAAAAATCCACTAGCAATGCCGATCGCCGTCGGTTTACCCCGTAAAATCCATTCTATAAGCATCCATGTCAAACCACCACCTGAAGCTGCGATCGTAGTGTTAACAAAAGCTGTGGCTGCCAGGGAACTGGAGGAAAGCGCACTACCCCCATTAAAACCAAACCAACCGAACCAGAGTAAACCGATACCCAGAAGAACAAACGGCACATTATGGGGTGCATAGGCTTGGACACCAAAACTACGCCGCGGACCGATCACCCAAGCGGCCACCAGTGCGGAAATCCCAGAACTAATGTGAACAACGGTTCCACCGGCGAAATCCAGCGCCCCAGTGGCTGCCAACCAACCCTTACCCCAAACCCAGTGAGCTAGGGGAGAATAGATAAAGGTGGACCAAAGCAGTAAAAACCAAAAATAGGCTTTAAAGTTGACCCGTTCCACGATCGCACCCGAAATTAAAGCCGGGGTGATGATCGCAAACATCATCTGATAGACCATAAACACTTGATGGGGAACGGTGGGTGCATAACCGATATCGTCAGGTGCGGCGGCGGTGACACCGTTGAGAAAAATCCAATCCAGTCCCCCGATAAAAGCTTCAATTCCCTCGCCAAAACCACTTTTACCCGGGGTGACATCGAAAGCGAGACTATAACCCCAAAGCACCCAAGTTACACCGATGACGCCCATGGCCACCAAACTCATCATCATGGTGTTGAGGACGTTACGCGAACGCACTAAACCCCCATAAAAAAAAGCCAGTCCGGGGGTCATTAATAAAACTAAAGCCGAGGAGATCAGCATCCAAGCTGTATCTCCAGCACTAATCGGATTGGGGGGAGCGGCGGCGACGGTTTCCGCAAAAACCGGGGCAACTCCGAAATTGAATCCCAGTCCCAGCAAAAGCATGGTTATTCCTACGATCTTTTTCATTGTCGGTTGGTGGTTAGTAGCAAGATTAATTTTTTCTGTCCGGAAAGAGACAAAAACCGAAAGAGAAAAGGTTTAGAAGGCAATTATAGCCACCGATCGCATCGGGGCGAGGCCTTCTTCCTTTTCTCTTTAACTTTGTCGGGGATAAGTTAATCTATCTTTACAAGGTTTAACCTAACGAGTGCTAGGCGTTTCCATGTCAACACTGGAAGCATAATAGCCACTGGCAACGATATCGGACTCCTTGACGAAACCGCTATAGGCTTCCATTCCGTGTTCACCCACATCCAGACCTTCCAATTCTTCTTCGGGAGTAACACGAATACCGAGGGTAGCCTTGAGGATTGTCCAAACAATACCACTAACAATCACGGTAAATGCCCCTACTGCCACAATCCCGATAATTTGGTTAATAAACAGTTGGAATTGACCGGTGATTAAACCCGCATCTTTGTTGAAGATACCGACGGCTAAAGTTCCAAACACACCACAGACGAGGTGAACGGAAGTTGCACCCACCGGGTCATCAATTTTCAGGTTATCGAAGAAAGCCACCGAGTAAACCACGACTACACCGGCAATTAAACCGATGATTGCCGCCGACCAATAGGATACACCATCACAACCGGCAGTAACGGCTACTAAACCGGCCAGAATACCGTTAATAATCATCGAAAGGTCGGGTTTACCATCTTTCGCCCAAGCGGTAAAGGTAGCGGCAATGCCACCCGCGGCCCCGGCGAGGTTAGTGGTGACAGCGATATAGGGTACAGTTTCATTAACCGCTAAAGCAGAACCGGGGTTAAAACCGAACCAGCCAATCCAGAGAATTAAACAACCCAGGGTCGCGATACTCATGTTATGGCCAGGTAAGGCACTGGTGCGACCGTTGATGTATTTACCCATTCTCGGCCCGAGAATTGCCGCCCCGGTTAAAGCAGACCAACCACCCACCGAGTGGACCACCGTCGAACCGGCGAAGTCTTTAAAACCAAGGTCAGCTAACCAACCGCCACCCCAAACCCAGTGACCGGTGATCGGGTACATGATACCGACGATAATTAAGCTAAAAACGAGGAAATCGACGAATTTAATCCGTTCTGCCACGGCCCCAGATACAATGGTTGCCGCCGTTCCCGCGAAAGCGACTTGGAACAGGAAGAACACCGAAGTGGGCAAATATTTCGGCATGGCGTAGGTGGCAGGATCGCTACTGCTAAGGAACCAACCTCCTGTACCGAAAAATTCGTTACTGACAGACCCGAACATCAGGGAGAAACCGATCGCCCAAAATGATATGGTGGAGAGGGCGAAAACGATCAGGTTTTTGGCCAGAACGTTAACGGCGTTTTTCTGGCGACAGAATCCCGTTTCTAGCATCGCAAAACCCGCGTTCATAAAGATCACGAGGATGGCGGCAATTAAAACCCAGATTGTATTGAGGGCGTTTTGGACATCTTCGGGGGTTAGGGGTTTCGCATCTTGGGCCTGTACGGCCGTGTTCCAAACCACAAAAATAATCGCAGACAAGGGAACACAGGCTAACCAGACAGGGTTAATTTTCGGTAACAAACCGGCAAGTTCCCCGGATTTTCGAGCAATTCGTTTCATCGTTAATTCGTTTACTTTGTTGAGTTAGTAGGTCGATTCATTACTATTGAAAATAATTAGCGAGCAATTATGTCCGTTCAACCGCTAAATCCTAGGAACAGGGGTCAATCATTTCAGAAGACCAAACACCTAGGGATTTATCTTGATGTGTGAGTAGTCAATGTTTTTCGATCTTTGTTTTTTTGATCTGAGATTTCTGTATTCGTTGATACATTTCATTTTAAAATAATAAGTAGTTGGACAAAAGTAAAGTTAACTGTGGGGTAAGGAGTCAGTATTCTCCGAGTCAGTATTCTCCGAGTCAGTATTCAGGAGATTATTTTTATTTATTCTCCCCACACCCTAGGGTCGTTTCATTCTCTCAAATGTCATTCTCTCAAATCCTTATCTGGCAACGTTTTTAGTCGATTTATCGGAATAAATATCTGAAAATTTTTCAAAACGTCGTGCTTTGCTTACCTCATAAGCGATTAAAGGTAGCAAAAAAAAGAATTAGATTCGGAGAATGAATCAGCCCTACCCCACACCCCATCACCCCATCACCCCATCACCCCTGTCTCCCAATTCATAATTTATAATTTATAATTCCCACTGATTACTGATCACTGATCACTGAAAAGTCTCCCCTCATTTGGAGAAATAAACCATGACCCAGGCAACAGAATTCGATCGCACAATGATGCAAAGATGTCTAACCCTTGCTAGGCAAGCCTTGGGGCGGACTTCTCCTAATCCCTTGGTCGGTTCTGTGATCGTTCAAGAGGGTATAATTATCGGTGAAGGTTTTCACCCAGGGGCCGGACAACCCCATGCAGAAGTTTTCGCCCTGAGACAGGCAGCAGAAAAAGCTCGTGGTGCCACTTTATACGTCAATCTTGAACCCTGTAACCACTATGGACGTACTCCACCCTGTAGCGAGGCAATTATGCGAGCGGGCATTAAAAAAGTGGTGGTGGGGATGATCGATCCTAATCCCTTGGTGGCGGGGAAAGGCATTCAAAGATTAGAATCGGCAGGTATCGAGACGCTGGTGGGAGTGGAGGAGTCAGAATGTCTTCAACTCAATCAGGGTTTTATCCATCGCATCACCGCTAAAAAACCCTTCGGTATCCTCAAATATGCCATGACTCTCGATGGCAAAATTGCCGCCACTAGCGGTCATAGCACTTGGATTACTAGCCCCGCTTCTCGCCAAATAGTCCATCAACTGCGATCGGCCTGTGATGCGATTATCGTCGGCGGTAGCACTGTCCGTCAAGATAATCCCCACCTAACCACTCACGGCCTCTCCGATCATAATCCCCTGCGCGTGGTCATGACTCGATCGCTCGATTTACCCTCCTCCGCCCATCTTTGGGATACCAGTCAATTTCCCACGCTTGTTTATACACAAATTGATGCTAATGTCAAGCTTCAGCAACAATTATTAACAAAAGGCGTGGAAGTGATCGAACTAACCGAGGTGACACCCACTTTAGTGATGGAAAATCTTTATCAGAGGGGATTTTGTCAGGTTTTGTGGGAGTGCGGCGGCGGTTTAAGTGCAGCGGCGATCGCTGAGGGCATGGTACAAAAAATTATCGCTTTTATCGCGCCAAAAATCATCGGGGGAATCCAAGCACCTACTGCCGTGGGTGATTTAGGTTTCCAGTTAATGAGCCAAGCTTTACAGTTAGAAAATGTCACGGTTAATTATCTCAATCCCGATATTTTGATCGAGGGATATCTGCAAAGTGAACAGTAGAGCTACTGCAATTCCCCCTCAATCAGCAAATCTCAACCAACCGCTTGCAAAAGTCACAAAGTCATCAATAACCCCGATAATCTGGCAATTAACCCCGATTTTTGCGAGCGAGTTCTAGAAATCGCCCCGCTGCCGTTAAATGCCTTTATCGGTACGGTTATCCCCCTAGAAGAAGTTGGGCAATCGCTCTGTGATCAATGGTGCCATTATCGAGCAAAATAAAAAAGTTAGAATAGTCAAACCCTTAGTGATTGAACGTATGACGGTACTCGAAAAAGGTAATATCACGATTCATACCGAGAATATCTTCCCTATTATCAAAAAATCTCTCTACACTGACCATGAAATTTTTCTACGGGAATTGATATCTAATAGTGTTGATGCCATCTCGAAATTAAAAATGGCTTCTTTAGCAGGAGAAGCAAGAGGAGAAGTCCCCGAACCAGAAATTAATCTCGCCATCGATAAAGAAAATCGTACCCTATCAATTACCGATAATGGCATCGGGATGACGGGGGAAGAAATCAAGAAATATATTAACCAAGTTGCCTTTTCCAGTGCGGAAGAATTTATCAATAAATACCAAAAATCAGCCAACGATTTAATCGGTCATTTTGGCCTAGGTTTCTATTCGGCTTTTATGGTGGCTAAAAAGGTAGAGATTGATACTCTTTCCTATCAAGAAGGTGCTACCCCTGTCCATTGGTCTTGTGATGGTTCTCCAGAGTTTGAATTAACCGATTCTTCCCGCAGCCAAATCGGCACGACTATTACCCTAACTTTGATGGATGAGGAAGGGGAATATTTAGAACCTGCCCGCATTCGCCAGTTAGTCAAAACCTACTCAGATTTTATGCTCGTTCCCATTAAAATTGATGGGGAAGTGATTAATCAACAACGGGCTTTATGGAAAGAATCTCCTCAAAATCTGACTAAAGAAGACTACCTAGAATTCTATCGTTATCTCTATCCTTTCCAAGAAGAACCTTTACTCTGGGTACATCTGAATACCGATTATCCCTTCTTGCTCAATGGCATTCTTTATTTTCCCAAACTCAGACCGGATGTAGATGTCTCAAAAGGACAATTAAAGTTATTCTGTAATCAGGTTTTTGTCAGCGATCATTGCGAGGAGATTATTCCCGATTTCCTGATCCCCTTGCGAGGAGTTATCGATAGTCCAGATATTCCTTTAAATGTGTCTCGAAGTGCTTTAACCAAAGATCGCACCGTTCGCCGTATTGCCGATTTTATTGCCAAAAAAATTGCTGATCGCCTCAAATCTCTCTACAACGAAGACGCAAAAGAATATATTCGTTGTTGGGGAGATGTGGGAACCTTTATTAAATTTGGTTCCTTGAAAGAGGATAAATTTAAACAGCAGGTAGAAGATATTTTAATCTATCGGACTACCTACAAACCCCCAGAAACCCCGGTACAAGTGGCAGTGCAAACCGCCGAAGGTGACGCATGGCAAGAAGCGACGGCGAAAACTCCCCTAGAAGCGATCGAACAGGAAGGTTATACTACTCTCAAAGCCTACCTAGAACGCCATAAAGAACGCCACGAAAATCGAGTTTTTTACTGTACCGATCCTCGTAGCCAATCCACCTACGTTGAACTCTACAAAAATCAAGGTTTAGAAATCCTCTTCTTTGATTCTTTCATCGATACTAATTACTTTATTCCTTTCCTAGAAAGAGAATACTCCGATGTAAAATTCACCCGGGTTGATTCTGAATTAGACTCGACGCTGCTCGAACAGGATCAAGCTAGTGAAATTATCGATCCCGCCAGTAATAAAACCCGGGCTGAATTGATCAAAGAAATCTTCGCCAAAGCTCTCGATAATTCCCGCATCAATATCAAAACTGAAGCCTTGAAATCCGATGATCCCCAAGCTACTCCCCCGGCAATTGTCTTACTTCCAGAAGCGATGCGACGCTTACAGGAAATGACGGCAATGATGCAACAAAAAGCCATGGCTTTCCCCGAAGAACATATTCTGATGATTAATACTAATCATCCCCTAATTCAACAGATTGTCCAGATTAGTCAGGGAAGTATTGTTACCGGTAGCGGCGAATCTCCATCGGCGCAATTAGCGAAAATGCTCTGTCAGCACGTTTATGATTTAGCCTTAATCGCTCAAAAAGGATTTGATGCCGAGGGAATGCAAGCTTTTGTGGAACGTTCCAATCGCGTTCTGACTAAGCTAACCGAAAAGATTTAATCTATTGCCAAACTTTAGCTGTTTCGATATGCTGAGAGTGTGTTAATTCACACTCTATTTTTTTAACCTGATCAATATGATTTAGCGATAAGCTATCTTGCCGCCGTCAGCCTTGAATCAGTTATCAGTTATCAGTTATCAGTTATCAGATGTAAGTTTTCAGTTCACTTATACTGTTTACTGTTTACTGTTTACTGTTTACTGATAAGTAGGGAGGCACAATTATTTGTAGTGGACTGTTTCAACTAAAATAGGGCAATAGATTTCGGCTTAAAATCTTAGATTATAGAATTTATAGCATTTTTCTAATACACCAAATTAGCTGAAACAATCCAGTAGGATGGGTTAGCGGTAGCGTAACATGAGCGGGCGTTGGGTTTCATGCTTCAACCCAACCTACGTTATGTTTACTGATAACTGTTTACTGTTTACTGATAACTGAAAAATGCGCTTACCCACCCTCAAATATGAGCGAGGAACCTTAATTCTCCATCCACCACCAAAGGGGAAAAAATGGCTAGATTTTGCCACTTGGGATGATCGTATTGAAAGATTTCGCATTTTGGCCATTCATTATCGTCCTCTCGTGGAAACTCTACAGGAGGAGGGCATTAACTTCCAAGATGAAGCAAAAGCTTTCAACAATTTAGAATTAATTGCCAGTTTTGAACGGGAACCCTACCCCCACCAAACGGAAGCGTTAATCGCTTGGAAAAAATCCCAGAGAAGGGGTGTCATTGTCCTTCCCACCGCTGCCGGCAAAACCTATCTTGCCCAATTAGCTCTACAATCGACTCCCCGCAGTACCTTAATTATCGTGCCGACTATTGATTTAATGCACCAATGGTATGCCCAGATGTTGGCGGCTTTTCCCGATGCCGAGGTGGGATTATTAGGGGGAGGTTCTAAGGATAATAGTGCTATTTTAATCGCCACCTATCAAAGTGCGGCAATTTATTCAGAAACTCTTGGCAATCGTTACGCTTTTTTGATTTTTGATGAATGTCATCATTTACCATCGGATTTCTTTCGGAAAATAGCGGAAGATTCGATCGCACCCTATCGTTTAGGCTTAACAGCAACACCGGATCGTGGTGATGGTAGTCATCAAGATTTAGATTATCTTATTGGTGCAATTGTTTATCAAAAAAGTCCCCAAGACTTGTCAGGAAAAGCCCTAGCCGATCATGAAATAATTCAAATTAAAGTGAAACTATCTGCCAAAGAACAGGAAAAATATCAAGAAGCAATTAAAATTCGCAATGATTTTTTAAGAAAAAATAATCTCAGTTTGTCCGGTTTAGATGGTTGGCAAAATTTTGTCATGATTAGTGCCAGAAGTAGCGAAGGGCGCCGGGCCATGTTAGCGCACCGGGAGTCGAAGGAAATATCCTCCGGAACCCAGGGAAAATTGCGGGTTTTGGCCGAGTTAATCTGTGAACACCATCCGGAACCAATTTTGATTTTTACCAACGATAATGCCACAGTTTACCGCATTTCCGAGAGCTTTTTAATACCTGCCATAACCCATCAAACTCCCGTGAAAGAACGCCATGAAATCCTGACCCGTTTTCGTCAGGGAGAATACAAAATTCTGGTGACTTCCCATGTTCTCAATGAAGGGGTTGATGTGCCGGAAGCGCGCATCGCGATTATTTTATCGGGAACCGGTTCCACCAGGGAATATATTCAGCGTTTAGGACGGGTGTTAAGAAAAGGCCAACAAGAGGATAAACGGGCGATTTTGTATGAAGTGATAGCCGAAAATACCACGGAGGAAAAAACCTCCCAACGACGACGGGGAGAGCAGAAAAATAAAACTAGCTATAAAACCGGTAATCGACAATTGGAATTATTGCCTTCTCCTCCAAAAAAATCTTTTTCTTTCCCGAAAGCTGCCGAATCTTCTACTCCTTGGGTAAGTTCTCCAGAGTCAGAGGAAGAATAAAAAATTTCTCTGGGGGATTTTCATCTATAATAAAGGTAAGTAGGTAGGTGTTAAAAGTTGTCAGATACCCCCCTTATCAAGGGGGGCAGGGGGGATCCCCCCGCCTATCGGCACCCCCCTTATCAAGGGGGGCAGGGGGGATCAGAGGCAAAATCTATCTTCAATTTAATTATAACTACTTACTTAAAAAATCTAGATTGATACCCCTATGACCGAACTTGCCCAACAAAAATGTCAACCTTATCAATCGGGTTCTTCTCCTATCACTGCCGAGGAAATTACCGCTTTACAGGCTAAAATTCCCGATTGGAATCTCTTAGAATACGAGGGTATTCCCCGTCTGCAAAAACTCTATAAATTTGCCAATTTTCAAGGGGCAATCGCCTTTACTAATGCCGTGGGAGAAGCGGCGGAAAAAGAAGGCCATCACCCCGCTTTATTGACAGAATGGGGCAAAGTAACCGTTTCTTGGTGGACCCATGACGTGGGCGGATTACATCAAAATGATTTCATCATGGCTGCCCGTACCGATGATATTTATCGAAAATTTGGGTCTAAAACCCCGTCCTTTAGCGTAGCGGAGGACGGCTTGACATTTCTAGCTAAATAGTTTACCATGGTAAATATAGTCTGGTAAACAAGATGTTAAAAGCGTTTAAGTACAGAATCTATCCGACCAGTGAGCAATCAGTTTTGCTCGCCAAATCGTTTGGCTGTGCTAGATGGTTTTACAATTACGCTCTCAACTTAACATCCGAAACTTACAAGCAAACTGGAAAAGGATTAAGCAGAGACGAAATAATTAAGCTGCTGCCTTCCTTAAAAAAAGAGCATGAGTGGTTAAGCGAAGTACCATCGCAGGTATTACAACAAGCTGCTTTAAATCTTTCT
>NZ_JAPZRB010000304.1:0-1190 GCF_027531105.1 Microcystis sp. LE18-22.4A | reverse complement strand
CAAAAAAGGAAATTCAGAAACTTTCCATGAACAATTAAAGAAACTTCATGAAGAGATTCGTCAAGAATGGATAAACTTGGGAAATCTGCCCGAAGATTTTCGAGAAAAGGGTCCGAAGATTATCATTATATTAGACAATGCTAGTTATCACAAAAAGAAAGATGTTATTGAGCAGGTGGAAAAAGAGTTGCCCAATATTAGGCTAGAGTTTTTACCAGCTTATAGTCCAGATTACAACCTAATAGAATTAGTGTGGCATTCCGCTAAAGAGTACATAGCTAATCGAGAATTTGAAAATAAAGAAGAACTGGAAAAAGTAGTCAATCAGCTTTTAAATGAAGGGAGATTGATTATTAAATGGAGTAGAAAACTTAAAAATAAGGGTAATGCTGTCAATGTAACTTAAATGCGTAAAAGCTTATCTAATCTTGGCACTTTTACGGCTTTTGATGAGCTACAAGTAGGACTACCTTTAGTATTAACTTTTCTCTTCATTAGGTCTGTCGTTCCTCAACTTTATGGGATCAAGTTCAGACCCAACGATGCTCTGATATTCGCTAGTCTTCTAAACGGGGTCTCTTTTCAGAGCCACCAATGCCTAAACCATTCATCGCTGGAACCACGCTAACTATCGGGCTATGAAGCACCAAGCTCGCCTCGGTCTTAACTGTCCGAACAGTCTCATTTTATCTTTGATCGCGTTATTCTATATCCTATTGGATTTCCTTCAGTTTCTTTCACCCTGAAGGTGCGTAGCGCTGTCGGTCGCTAACTATATATTATAGGTCAACTTTCTGCATAACACTCTCCAGAGTAACGATATGGGTCAACTTTCTGTATATCACCCTGTCTTACAACATATATAATCATTTGTCAATAGGTAGTAATATTTAATCTGCTTATACTTCGAGTTTTGGTCTGAAAATGGGCGATCAATAGAGCAGCAATTATTGTAGTTGGGTTGACCCAAGGAAACCCAACAAAGAGTAACCTTTGGGGTAGGGCTGTTTCATTCTCCCATCAGAATATCAAAAGTAAAAGCGATCACAGTCAGGTAAAATGAGGAGTGACCGGCAACTTTTCAAATATATGTTGAGCTTAATAGAAAAACTGAAACAAGTCAAGGACTTTCGGAAAGATAAAGGAAAAAGACACCCTTTATGGATAGTATTAGTAGTAATAATACTGGG
>NZ_JAPZRB010000218.1:0-2778 GCF_027531105.1 Microcystis sp. LE18-22.4A | reverse complement strand
GGTCAGCAAAAAAGGCTCAAACCATTACGGGACAAAGGGTTAACCTCGATTTATGATTTTCCTTGATCTATCTGGGTTTCAGCGATTTTGGGCTTCTCGAAGTAAATCCCAAGCGGGGATTGGAGTTGAGGCTTTTCTCGATTTGTTTTTTGTCTAAGTCCCATTATGTGGACTTCGGTGGAATTATAGAGGAAGAAGGCACATTCTGTGGCTATAAGCTGTTAAGCATTTAAATTGCTTGTTGAGACGAGGCAAGAGGCAAGAGGCAAGAGGCAACAGTAAAGGGATTGGGGGAGATTCGGCTAATCTTAAGAATAAGTGCTTTAAATGCGTCTTAGCTTACCATTCCGACCCGTCTGCGGATTGGATGGTACTTTGGCACTGAGCGGTTTGAGTCAGAGGGTGAGTTTTTCCGAGTCACGATTGATGATGCAATCTATCGGTAGAACGATCGGACATCAACAAAGAAATTACAGCCAACTTTGTAGAATGAAGTACAGCCAAAGTAAGGAGGGACTACGGGTGTGTGGCAAGTGATATGGAATACTGTGCTATCGGAATTCTCCGAGATCACCGATTTGGCTCAAATTATCCGCATCATTTTACGTTTCCTGCTTGCGGCGATCCTTGGTGGTCTACTGGGGTACGATCGGGAGATCAAGGGCAAGGCGGCAGGGTTGCGAACGCATATGCTGGTTTCTTTCGGGGCAGCACTCTTCGTCCTCATTCCTCAACAATCTGGGGCATCGATCGCAGATTTAACTCGTGTGTTGCAGGGTTTGATCGCTGGGGTGGGATTCCTTGGGGCCGGATCGATCATTATAGGAAGGCACCAAGAGGAGGCTAAGGGGATGACCACGGCGGCGGGCATATGGCTAACGGCGGCCATCGGCGTAGCGGCAGGGATGGGGCGAGAAGCGACGGCCATTCTCAGCACTCTCTTAGCCTTGGGAATCTTATCCTTAATTCCCAAGGTCGAACGGTTGTTTGAACGCCGTGGAAGGAGGAGTTAAACGGGGTCGGAGTATTCGGGCGAATAGGGGTTGAAGATGTACAAGTACTTCATACCCGCGTTAAACTGCATATCTTGCCCCATGCCGTTGGAGCCCAAAGATGATCAAAATTTCCGTTGATTCACAGGTGTCGTTTTCTCGACCCTTGGTTTATGCCACCTATCGGGACAAGCTGATGGAGTTGGGGCCGTATCTGCCCAATGTGCGATCGCTGCAACTCAAGTCTCGCCAGGAAGCGGAGCGACTGGTGCGACTGGTGCTGGAGTGGCATGGGGGTGGGGACATCCCAGCCGCTGCTCGGGCACTTTTGAGTGAAGAACTGTTCACTTGGACGGAATACGATATCTGGGACAACAATGAGTTTACTGTAGACTGGCAAATTGAAACCCATGCCTACCGAGAGGCGGTGTTTTGCGCTGGCAAGAACCGCTTTCTGGATCGAGGCAATTGCACATTGGTCGAAAGCCGAGGCGAAGTGAGGATTGACCTCAGCGCAGTTCACAGTGTGCCACCCTTCTTGCTCAGTCGCTTAGTTCACCTAGTCGAAGAGCTTCTGGCCAAAAAGATTGAACCGAATCTGGTGCAGATGGGACAGAGTGTGCGGAAGTATCTGGAGCAAACGCAGAAAACCCAGTAACGCCAGGAAAGGGATAGACTATGGGGTAGCGATCTGGAAGTAGTGGTGAGTCGAATTGCTTATTTAGGGTTTGCTGAAAAAGTTTGTTGGTGGGGTTAGGAGTCGGTCGTCGGTCGTCAGTAGCCGGTCGTTTCAGGCTTTGTTGCCCTCTTTTTTGTACTGGTTTATGTACTACAAGAAGGATAATGCAAGGTTTTTGAATGTCCCAATCCTATTTTCGCAGCATGAACATCGGATTTTAACAGGTCAAAAGCCTTATTTTAAAAGGGTTTTACCATTATTCAGCAAGCCCTATTTAGGGTTGGCTGAATAAATCTAAAAACCTTGTTGGGTAAGACTTTTAGACTTTTTTTCCCTCAAAAAGTGCCAACCCTTGGAGTGATCGGGGGTAAAATTCCGGGACTTTTTCCCTGAAAATTAGGTAACTGACCCCCTCAAAATCCCTAAAACCCCACACCCCACACCCCACACCCCACACCCTGTCCCCACGAAAAACTTTTTGCCGCAAACCCTATTTAGCGGGACTCAAACGATAACAAAAGATAACTGAGGGTATAATGCTTGGCAGATCAGCGTTTCACAATGCTAATACATAATCAGCGCCTTGCTCAATAATTGTAGAGGCAATTTCAGTTTGACATACCATGGCATCAATACTTACTAAACAACCTCGAATTTCTCAAATCTTCAATAATTCAGGAATAGCAGTAATCTCATGGGATTTTTCAGCGACTTTTCGTTGACCAAGTACCAAATGATTAGTGGCTGACCAGACACTTACCATAGGAATTAAACTGCGGTTATTTCCTCGTTCTTTTGCCCCTCGTCAGGTTTTCCCGTCCACATTTAAGAGTTCTCCATTGGTCACCTGATGAACTGCTTGCATCCAACTAATAAAGCATGACTGGAGTTCTTCTGATTTTAAACGGGCAAATAATCGGATCAATGTATCATGAGAGGGAATCCCATTAGGCAGAGCTAGAAAAGTTTTGGCTCTTCGGGAATTGTTATGCAAATAATTAACTTAAAATAAAATTCGATGAGAGCGCCTACGCTCAAAAGTAGCTGAAATCCATACAGGGAAGGACTTAAGGCACAAACAGGTTAATACCAAAAGATAGACAATTG
>NZ_JAPZRB010000143.1:0-5558 GCF_027531105.1 Microcystis sp. LE18-22.4A | reverse complement strand
TGCTATAGTGCAATCGCCCTCGATTCTTAAGGTATTTAGGGTTGGCGGCAAAAAGTTTGTTGGTGGGGTTAGGAGTCGGTCGTCAGTAGCCGGTCGTCAGTAGCCGGTCGTTTCAGGCTTTGTTGCCCTCTCTTTTTGTACTAACTTATGTACTGAAAGGAGGATAATGCCAGGTTTTTGGGGGTCCCAATCCGATTTTCGCAGCATGAACATCGGATTTTAACAGGTCAAAAGCCTTATTTTCAAAGGGTTTTACCATTATTCAGCCGACCCTAAATAAATATTTTTCTTTTCTGTCTCCCCTTTTGGATTAGACTGGTAATTGAGAATAATTAGCATTTATTTTAGCAATCGCAAGTCTTAGACAGTTTCAAAACCGTTGACTGAGGCTGACATTAGCGCAGTTATCACCCTTTGGCTACTGAAGTAAACTCGATGAGCTATCAAGGAATTATTGTCACTCTTGAATGAAAGACCTTCTTTGCCTTTGGAGATAAGAAAAGCATGGACGATAAAATTAGACCTAATGACCCAGAAGAACCGGAAAAATCGCCAAATAAAGCCCAATTTTCCCCTTGGGGCGGTACAGAGGCAGTAGCAGAACGTACTAACTCCATGGGTACTGAGCTAACAGCCACCTATCCCCTCGCACAAGTGGAAATGGGAAAAACCGTCTGGTTAGTGGGATTTCAGGGGACAGGAGGGATCAATCGACTCCTAGGTATGGGATTAAACCCCGGCATTCAATTACAGGTAATTAGCTCCCAACCGAGGGGATCAGTTTTAATTGGCATTCAAGACAATCGTATCGGTATCGGGGCGGAAATGGCCGAAAAAATCCTCGTTAGTGACAGTCAACCGAAAAAACTGGAACCCAAAAAAGACCTACCTGAAGTAAGAACATTTCTGCGGGAGATACCCATAGGAAAAGCGGGTAAAGTTGTCGGTTATGACCGAGCATTACGAGGATACAAAGGAAAATTGTTATCAATGGGATTAACTCCGGGGACAGAGTTTACCGTCATTCGTGTCGCACCTTTGGGGGATCCCGTCGAGATTCGAGTGCGGGGATTTCATCTCAGTCTGCGAAAACAGGAGGCAGACACTTTAATAGTCGAAAAAATAGACCCAGAAAGCTAAATTTAATCATCTAAGCCTATTCGTCACTCAATATCCTAATTATGGTCAAACCCATTATCGCCTTAATTGGCAATCCTAACTGTGGCAAAACTACCCTTTTTAATGCTCTCACGGGGGCCAATCAACGCACTGGCAACTGGCCAGGAGTAACAGTCGATCGCAAAGAGGGACGATTTCAAGTTAACGGGGAAGATATCACCCTTGTGGATTTACCCGGAGTCTATTCCCTTGATGTGGAAGAAGGGGAGACAGGAATGGATGAATTAGTCGCTAGGGACTATCTGCTGTCAGGAGAAGCGGATTTAGTGATTAATATCGTCGATGCTGCCAATTTAGAGCGCAATCTCTACCTTACTACCCAAATCATGGAGATGCGTTTACCGATGTTGATTGCCCTGAATATGATGGATGTGGCCAAAACTAGGGGTATTGTGGTTAATCCGCAACTCTTAAGCGCTCGCATGGATGCAATTGTCGTGCCGATTAGTGCGGTTAAAGGGGAGGGAATCGGAGAATTAAAGCAAAAAATTGGGGAATTAGTTGGTAATATTAGCCATACTGCCGCTTATGTGGCTTATCCTGCGGTAATTGAGGAAGCTCTTAACGAGATTGTTGCCTACATTAACGACCATAGCAGTAAAAGGATCGTTGAGCCAAGATGGACTGCTTTAAACCTACTGCAATACGAGGATCGCATCGCCCCAGAATTGCGCTCACAGGAACTATTAAGCATTATCGTCAAGCATAGACGACAAATACACCAAGTTTTAGGGGAAGACCTTGATATTTTAATTGCTGATACTCGTTATGGCTTTATTCAACAAGTTACCCAGGGAGCCACTCAACGGACTGGACAGATAAATGATACCATGTCCGATCGCCTTGATCGGATTGTTCTCGATCGCTGGTGGGGAATTCCGATATTTTTGGGCGTAATGTACCTAATGTTCTTGTTTACCATCAATGTTAGTGCTGCCTTTATCGATTTCTTCGATTTAACTGCCCAGACTATCTTTGTCGATGGTTTGTCCCAAGTTTTACAAAAAATCCATACCCCGGGTTGGCTAATTGCTCTGCTCGCTGATGGGGCGGGGGGAGGTGTGCAAACCGTCGCCACTTTTATCCCCGTAATTGGCTTTATGTTCCTCTTTTTGTCAATTTTAGAGGATTCTGGCTATATGGCCCGGGCAGCCTTCGTCATGGACCGATTGATGCGTTTGGTGGGATTGCCGGGTAAATCCTTTGTCCCCATGCTAGTGGGATTTGGTTGCAGTGTGCCGGCAATTATGGCCACCAGGACCCTAGAAAATTCTCGCGATCGTTTAATGACGATTATGATGAACCCTTTTATGTCCTGTGGGGCCAGATTACCTGTTTATGCGCTATTTGCGGCGGCTTTTTTCCCCATAGGTGGTCAAAACATCGTTTTTGGTCTTTATATCTTAGGAATTCTCGCCGCTATTTTGACGGGATTGGTGATGAAAAAAACCCTACTCAAGGGAGAAGTCAGTCACTTTATTATGGAATTGCCTCCCTATCATCTACCGCGTCTGAAAGGGGTTTTAATTCGCACTTGGGAACGTCTGCAAGCGTTTTTATGGAAAGCTGGACGAGTTATCGTTTTAATGGTGATGATTTTGGGATTACTCAACTCCGTCAGTTTTGATGGTTCTTTTGGTAATCAAGACAGCGAGCGATCGGTTTTAAGTGCTACCAGTAAAGCTGTAACTCCTATTTTCTCACCCATGGGACTAGAACCGGAAAATTGGCCAGCAACGGTGGGAATTTTTACGGGAGTTTTTGCCAAAGAAGCAATGGTAGGCACCTTAAACTCGATTTACAGCCAACTAGCAGGGGAAGATAACCCGAATAAGGGGGCAGCACAGGTAAAATTCGACTTCTGGGGGCAAATTCACCGAGCTATTGCCACTATTCCCGCCAATTTAGCGGAATTACCCAATCAATTACTTGATCCCTTGGGTTTAAATCTTGGTGATTTGCAAGATCAAAAAACGGCTGCCGAGAAGCAAGAGGTAGATTTAGGAATCTTTGGGGCAATGGCGAAAAGATTTGATGGTCAAGCGGGTGCTTTTGCCTATCTGTTGTTTGTTCTGCTCTATTTTCCCTGTGTTTCGGCCACATCGGCCGTATATCGCGAAACTAATGCCGGTTGGACTGTTTTTATTGCCCTCTGGACCACAGGAATGGCCTATATTGTTGCCACTTCCTTCTATCAAATCGCCACTTTTTCTCGACATCCGGGATTTTCTCTCTTTTGGATAGTCTTGATGGGTTTAACCGTAGTCGGGGTTTTATTCACCTTAAAAAATCTCCGTCCCCGAAAAATCAATCGTCCGGCAATTTAAAAGTAGGGTGGGTTAGGCGACGAAAAGCTAGGCAACTAACTAATTATTTAGATTCGCCGTAACCCACCGCAATCAAGCAACTTTTCTCGATTTTTTTCGCTTATAAACCATGATTTTAATCGATATACAGGCTTATCTTGCCAAAAATCAGAAAGCATCTCTGTCTGACTTATCTACACACTTTCGGATGTCAGCGGATGCCTTAAGTCCCATGCTCGATCGCTTGCTGAAAAAAGGGCGAATTCGCCTGATTTCCCTAGAAAAATGCGGAGGATGCAGCCGTTGTTCCCCAGAATCTATGGTTTTTTACGAATGGATTGAAGGCAATTCCACAGGGACAAACAGATAAAAGTTTAATACTACAGAAGTGATCTAAGTAGGTAGGCGTTAAAAGTTGTCAGATCCCCCCGCCTATCGGCACCCCCCTTATCAAGGGGGGCAGGGGGGATCGAACCTAAAATCCATTTTTAATTTAATTATAACCAGCTACTTAACTATTAAGATAACTGCTGTATTACCGGTCGCTTTCAACGGGGATAGTTAATTTCTGGCGAGGAACCAAAGTCACTCAACCGCAGAACCTCAAGGTTGTATAATTTTTAAGAGTTATTAAGCTTTGTATCAGTTTGCTCGGCAGCATTTAATGAATATACTTTTGGTGACATCATCTTTAGGTTTACTCCTAGCGATCGCTATCGTCGTCTATTTTGTTTCCTCTCGCAAGTACCAATCGTCGGACTCGGTGGCCAATTCCTACGACCAATGGACCGAAGACGGGATTTTAGAATATTATTGGGGCGAACACATCCATTTAGGTCACTACGGTTCCCCACCAGAAAAAAAAGACTTTCTACAGGCAAAAGCTGACTTTGTGGCGGAAATGGTCTCTTGGGGAGGTTTGGATAAACTACCCGCCGGTGTAACTCTCCTCGATGTCGGTTGTGGTATTGGTGGCAGCAGTCGCATTCTCGCGCGCGACTACGGATTTGCCGTTACTGGTGTCACCATTAGTCCCAAACAAGTGGCACGGGCCAAAGAACTAACACCCCCAGATGTAAATGCTCGCTTTTTGGTCGATGATGCCATGGCCCTTTCTTTTCCCGACGAGAGTTTTGATGTGGTCTGGTCAATTGAAGCCGGCCCCCATATGCCGGACAAAGCCGTTTTTGCTCAGGAATTACTGCGAGTTCTCAAGCCGGGGGGAGTCCTGGTGGTAGCGGACTGGAATCAGCGAGATGACCGTCAAAAACCGCTTAATTTCTGGGAACGTCCCGTAATGCGCCAACTTTTGGATCAGTGGTCTCACCCCGCTTTTGCCAGTATCGAAGGTTTTGCCGAACAGTTAGCAGCCACGGGATTGGTAGATGGGGAAGTGATGACTGCTGACTGGACAAAGGCCACTCTACCCTCTTGGATTGATACCATTTGGCAGGGGGTGATTCGTCCCCAAGGTTGGTGGCAATTTGGTCTAACTGGGTTGCTTAAATCCGTCCGAGAAGTGCCGACAATTCTGCTGATGCGTTTGGCCTTTGGCACGGGTTTATGTCGTTTTGGGATGTTCCGCGCTGTTCGCGCTCAATCCCATCTGCAAGCAAGTCAGCAAGAGTCTCTTACCTCAGTTATGTAAGTAGTCGTGCAAAATTAATTTCCTAGTCGAGACAGGAGACTCTGAGACAGGAGACTCCGAGACGGGAGACTCCGAGACGGGAGACAGCTATTAGGGATCGGATTTGAGTTTTCAGTTCACTGTTTCCTCACACCAGAAGTCTGACGGAGTAGTGGCTTAGATGTGTAATTAATTTTGCTTAGGTACTTAGCTGGTTATAATTAAATTGAAGATAAATTTTGGGTTCGATCCCCCCTGCCCCCCTTGATAAGGGGGGTATCTGATAATTTTTAACACCTACCTACTTAGGGCTGGCTGAATAAATCTAAAAACTTTGTTGGGTAAGACTTTTAGACCTTTTGTCAATCAAAAAGTACTGGATCTGGGAGTGATCGGGGGGAAATTTAGGCACTTTTTCCCTGAAAATTAGGTAATTGGCCACCTCA
>NZ_JAPZRB010000564.1:0-1277 GCF_027531105.1 Microcystis sp. LE18-22.4A | reverse complement strand
AGGAATAAACTTGGGAGAAGATTCTGTTCTCGGTTTTCATCTTGTAGGGATTCTTGCTTTTTCCCTATCTACCCAGATATTTTTCTTTTTGGCAACCCTTGTCTTGTCAGGTTTTGACCCACTTGTGTCCGTCAGTCAGCTTTAGACGTTCATAATCTGAGATTTATTAAACTTCTGAAATCGTAGAGTCAGCAAGGAATCCAGTTCTTTTTTATGTTTCAGATGGGCATCATTCAGACATTCATAAATAGCTGAAGAAAAGTCAGAAAAGTTCTCATAATATTTACCATATAAACATTTCTTTTTGACCAATTTCCACAGCCTTTCAATTAAATTTAGATTAGGCGAATAAGACGGTAGATAGAGTAGCTCTATTGACAAAGAAAGAGCCAATTTTTCAACAATTTTACATTTCTGATAGCGGGCATTATCTAATACGAGAGTGATGGGAATCATTAGTCCTAAAGCAGCTATTTTTGACCGGAGTTCACAGACTTGAGTTGCTGTAATATAAGTGTCATTAGTAACCAGAATAACTTCATGAGTTATTGCGTTCAATGCTCCTAAAACATTGAAGCGTTTACGCCCGCTCGGTGACTTAACAAAAAGTCTCTCAAAACACCAAACAAAACCGAGAAAAGCTCCCATAACAAAGTGAGCGGCATCAACAAAAAAAACAGCCCTTTTTCCTTCTTTAGCTTCATTTAGTCTGGGTTCTAGCTTTTTTTCTTTGTAGTCCTCTTGTTCATCTGGGTCAGCTTTAGAAGGAAGAGAACCTACTTTTAAACATTTCATTCCCATTGATTTTAAAAATTTTCTCACTTGGGTAGGACTTCGTTTTATTCCCGTCAATTCTTCTCTCCTATATACAGCTTCATTTATTGTGGCTGGTGGATTTTTCTCGAAATATTTTTTGAGCGTTTCTCTTTGAGACTCTAATTCACTTTTAGGGCGATAGAAGTTGATTTCTTTTAATTTTTCTATTCCGCCTTCTTGATAATCTCGAAGATAAGTTAATAAGGTATTTGGCGAGATTCCTGCTAACTGACAAATTTTTTGGTGCGGTATTTTTTGACTCTTTAACCAAAGAACTTCCATCTTCAGTTGAACCCGGGGATGAGGATGATGAAATCTTTCATAATACAGTGAGTTCTTTTCTTCTTCCGTGAATTCTAGGTTAATCATGTTTTCAATGAGTGCTTTGCTTCTAATTATGACTCTTAAACTATATTATTGTCTTTGAGTAAAAAATGCAAGTTGTAGCCGTGCAAAGTATA
>NZ_JAPZRB010000113.1:0-1752 GCF_027531105.1 Microcystis sp. LE18-22.4A | reverse complement strand
GATTCTCGGTCAGCCACTCAAAGAAACGGAAAGACATCGCTGTCCGAAAAGCTGCCAAGGCTTCCACAAAAGTGTTTAAAGGTCGATTCGCCCACTGCCTTTGCAATCCCCCAGTTAACTTATGCCACAGGATAAATGTATAGGCACAAAACACCAGGATAAAATGACGAAGTAAGCTTCGTTTATCCCTGACTTGATATTCCCTTAACCCTAACCATCCTTTGGCTTCTCGGTAGAATACTTCCACCCAATTTCTTTCGGTGTAAGTCTTGACTATCCACGACGCTGTTACTGTATCTGCCTCAACTACATTGGTGATGAAATAGTCAACCTCTGTTGCTTTTTCCATTGAACTTGCATTCATGACGATAGCCAAGTTCCTTTCTCCTTCTAGTTGAGATATTTTCGCTCTGAATACCGCTACCCAAACCGTTTTTTCTTTATCTAGATTTAGGGTGATTTTCTCCCAATCCTTTTCTGATAGGCTTTTTGCTAGTTGCTCAAGCTGGATTGTTTCTTCCACACCCCCTTCTTTTTCAATAATTACTTTTCGATTTTTTGCCAATCCTCCTAAGTATTTTAGCTTTCTTTCTTCCAGGGCTTTGAGAAAATTTGTGTTGTTGCCATAACCAGCATCTATTAAGACGATTTTCGGTCGATAGCCTCTGGTTAAGCTCCGGTCAATTAAATCTATCGCTATCTCTGGTTTCTTCTTAAATTCTTTGTCTTCTTTCCCCTCGGCTAAGGAACTAGCCGGTTGATAAATTTCCATGTCTAGGGGGACACTTTTTTTGCCGTCGTAGAGATGAGTAGTGACGGCGACTATTCCGTTGTCTGTCTTGCCAATATCTCCCAGGTACTGCCTGCCAACTCCGGCGGTCAGATTGCCACATTTTCGATGTCCCGAGTATTCGACAATCAGGGAAAATCCTCGGGGGATTTGCGGCTGTCGGCATTGGTTCATTACTTGCAACCGACATTCATTCACCTGACGGTCTGACCAAGGAGATTCGGTCAAAAAGTGATGTAATCGGTTATAAACTACTCCGACGGCATTATTGGCCATTTGAGTGAGGTTTTTCCGCTCACTTTCCCCTAATAATCCTCCTAAATATTGTCTGAAGCCGTTTTTTTGCGCTTCGTTTTTGAAGCAATTGTCAAACCGCCGACACCATCGGTCAAAGCATGGGGGCATCGCGGCTGGGGTTGTCTCTTTCATCGCCGATTTTTCAACGTAAAGTGCTTATTCTATAACGATTATACTCTATTATACTCTTGTTGAGCGTTTAAGTCCCATTAGCAATAGATCATACAGCATGGGAATTGAAGGATGCTAAAACGATGAAAGATAGAGGCTATCAACATAGCGCGGCATCAAAAAATGGAACAGTATTAGGACAAGGCTATAGCACCATTGTCTGGCTACCCGAAGGTGAAAGAAGTTGGGCATTACCCTTAAGACATGAAAGAATCACATCCTTTGAAACACCGATATCTGAAAGCCAAAGGGCAACTCCAAGAAGTCTGCAAAACAATTCAACAAAAAGTTTTGGTAAGTACCTAGTGGATTGTTTCAGCTAATTTGGTGTGTTAGAAAAATACTATAAATTTTATAATCTAAGACTTTAAGCCGAAATCTATTGCCCTATCTTAGCTGAAACAAACCAGTAGGGTGCGTTAGGCGGCTATCAATTTAGTCAAAAAACTAAAATTAATAATTCGCCGTAACGCACCCTACAAGATCGGCGTGCT
>NZ_JAPZRB010000060.1:0-1447 GCF_027531105.1 Microcystis sp. LE18-22.4A | reverse complement strand
CTCCCAGCTTTGGTGGGTAAAATGTATTCTAAGATACATTTCTCCTAGCGAGGGGGTGGAACGAACCACAAAGACACAAAGGACACAAAGATCGATCGATCCTATGTAAGTTAAACTTATCACACAGAACCTAGAAGAGCCAAAGGGGGAATAAATAATCAGTCTTTAATAACCGGATTTATTGTCAGTATATCCCTAACACCCTTAAAACCCCACACCCAGGAAAAGCTTTTTGCCGCAAACCCTACTTAGGGCTGTGTATAGAGAAGTTGCGAATTGTTAACCTTAGCTTTGCTAGGAAAACAAAACATGGTATTGTGACCCCAAGGCCGTAAAAAACGGCTGGGTTTTCAGCCGATCTGTAGCTTGGATTGAGGTGATAAAACTCAACATTACCTTTTTCTCGCTAACAAAATCGGTGATAACACTTCATCAGAAACAGTGATCGTAGTAACTTGACAATTAGCTAAAAACACAGCCACCATAATTCCTATAATATTGGCGATCACACTGGGAGAGATAAAGTTTAATATATTCAATAATATCCTATAGTTTTATTCGCATAGTCCTCAGCACTATAAATCATTTGTTCTTCACTTAATCTATATTTTTCCTCATAACTTAATTCACTAAATCGGCGATAAGCTTTCCACCATAATCTCTTAAACTCCTCTTTCTCTTTATATTCTTGCTCTGCTCTTTGTAGTCTTTTTTCAGCCTTTAATTCTCCAATTTTTTCTATTTGTTCATATTCTTCTAATGAAATTGATTTCGGGGTTTTACTAGACTTAAAAGGAGCAGAAATAAAATTCCAAATAACTAAAAAGGAGTTTTGAATCGCACTAACATAAATGCACATATAAAAAATGAAAACGCAAGCCATTAGTATTGCTATTGGTATTGCTATCAGAGGGTTATTCATAATAGCCGTTTTAACCGTCGGAGTCATCCATAGGAGACCATCAATTATTGGTGTTACAACTGATAGCAAAACTGATAGGGATATAAACATACCCCATAACCCCAGAGTACTTGAGCAGTTAATTTCTTGACTATATTGACCCGATCTAAGTAAACCAAGAAAGGTGCCTGTCACGAGGGCAAATGGGAATATGTAAATAAATACGCGGCTGAATTCTTTAAATATGACTCCTAATGAATAATTTTTATCTAGTGGGTCAAATAATAAGTTTCCCAGGACAAAAGGTAAAGACAAAGCAATCTGAGAGCAAACTACATTTTTAATGATAGCTACCAATTTACTAAGTACAGGACAAAAAGCTTGAAAAGTAGGCGGGAGTGGGGTTTTAGGGACTTCCAGAGAATAAAATACCCAACAAAAAAATAGAAAAGTGTTTTTTTGAAAAAGTAATTATTTTTGTCTAGGAAAACAAAGAGTCTCCCATTACAACCTATTTTTCCGAAAAAATAGGCAGCACAAACTCTT
>NZ_JAPZRB010000604.1:0-4528 GCF_027531105.1 Microcystis sp. LE18-22.4A | reverse complement strand
TCCACCTAGGGCCATGAAGGCGCAGGGGAAGAGTAGTAAACCAGACCAACCGATGAAGACGAAACGGTCTCTTTTGAGCCAGTCATCGAGAGCATCAAACAGCCCTCTTTCTGGGGCGCGTCCGACAGCAATGGTCATGGGTATTTTTCCTCTTGCTTAACTGAAATCACGGGCAAGATTTCTTAACTTTTTTGAGTCTGGGATTACTCCCATTGTCTTATAAGATGGGGCGCTCGATTGACTGGATTAGCTTGACTAACCTAGCTGCGATCGCCTGTTAATCCTCACAAACTGTAAAAGATTAACGTTTCTTAAACTAGCACAAGCTAGACAATAATTTCGAGTTCGGTAAGACTTTGGTTCCTTGCGGCCTCTATCTACCTTTACTCATTATTAGCAAAAAATTACAAATCTATACAACTTGACTCATAATTGATTTTAATTACACACAAAAGCTTTTTTGTCAATGAGTATTTATATTCATTTTTTTAATTGATTGCCATTCCCAATCCTCAAGGGGTTGTTCTAGCAATTGACAATCAAAACATTGTTCGGCGGCGGTTTTCAGGGTAGCGATAAGGGTCTCTAGGGTCAAATCTGGGGCTAAATTCAGCTTTTGAGGGGCAGCACTGGCGAAAACTTGCTCAAACAGCGAATTATCTTGCTCTAGCACCATCGAACCATGTTGGAGAACCGAGGAACCCCGTTGCAGTTGGGCGCTCCCAATAAATTTATTCCCCCAATTATCAACTAGATCCGCACCGGTAGCCGTAGCGAAACAGTTAGCAGAATGGATATATCCCCGGCCAGCAGCACCGTAGGACAATTCCAGACCGAGATTTTGCCAGCCTGTGATTAAAAATTGACAGATTTGACGGTAAACTTCCCTAATATTCCCCTTCATCCCCGAATTTACCACCATATAGGTCAAATCCCCCTGATGTAGTACAGACCGGCCACCGGTAGGACGACGAACTAGGGAGATTTTTTGACCTTGCCAAGTCAAATCACGCCAAAAATCGGGATATTGCCGTTGATGATAGCCCAAGGAAATAGCCGGGGGCGACCATTGATAAAAACGCAGAGTCGGGGGATGATGACTGCAACGGTGTTGCTCTAGTAACCAAGAATCGATCGCCATTTGTCGCTCTGCCGATGAGATAATTGGAGGGATATAACGCCAAATTTTAGCTGCCACCAAAGGATTCTCGTAACATTTCATCATTATTATCTGCTACCGTCGCCACGAGAGTAATTGCTCGCGAAATCTCCCCCGCAGACAAATCGGCCACAGTGCGCTGAGAAATCACCACCACCTGATCATTCATAATGGCAAAATGAGATTCAAAGGTTTCGGCACAATTCATCGCTAATAACTTGCGGGTTAATCCCAATTCATCCTTAACGGGTAATTTGAGGACAGAAGACCACACCGTTAGAAAATCATCATCGCTTTCCCCAGTTAACTGTACAAATACCTCAACGCTACCATACTGAAACTTCCAAAGATAACCTTTTTCTGTATGTTGTACCATAGCAGTATCATTCTGCTGCAGAGTAGAAATAACCATTTCAATCATTTCTTGGTGACTGCTCGTACTAGCCAGAAATTCATCGGTCATTGACTCTATTGCTTCTGAAGTCGCTAAACTTTCCGTGGTCATAAAAATTCCCTAAACTCGATCGATCACAATCTTATCCCAAGAGAAAAGAAAAAAGTAACAAAACAGACATAGAAGAGGGGAGTGGGGAGCTTTTTTCCTGTGATCCTAAATCAGTTTTTAATAAACGGATTTAGGATGAGCTAGTTCTTCTTTTTACCACCAAATAGAGACCAAAAACCGCCCTTGCGATCCCCTTCCTTTTTTTGTCCCTTCTGGTCTTCCATTTCAACATTAGGATTAACTACTTGATCTAGTTCCCGTTTGCACCTAATCACCGTCGCATCTTTGGGGCTGACTTGCCAGGCGCGATTGATATGAACCCGGGCCATGGACAGTTGATTTTGTTGCAGGTAGGCTAAACCGAGCAGGGCGTGACAGATGCTATTATCTGGTTCTTGCCGCAGGGCATCGCGCAATTCTCGCAAAGCTTGGGCGGGGCTATTTTGGTCAAGAGAGGCTTGGGCGCGGCGAATATAGGCTTCTAGGGGCGATTCTTTGGCTTTAGCCTCGGCTGCCGTGATGAAAGTAGCCCCGACTAACTCGGACTGGTTAGGATTGCCTTGGGAGATAAAGACTTTCCGGGTGGTTTTCTTGTTGCCCTGACCTTCGGTTAACATCAGATAAACCAGATTGAGTTCACTGAGTTGGGCGATTTTCTGATAGGTATTTTCTAGGGCGGTATATTGATCGATCGCCAAGGATTGCAGGATTTTTTGATAGGCTAATTCATAGTTAGCGCTAGATTGGGCTAGTTTTCTAGCCGGTTCGCTACTGATGGTGATTTTACCCGCATCTCTCGCCATTGCCTTGCCCATTTGTGCTAAAATAAGCCGGAATTCTTCCCGAGATAGGTCACGGCCTAGATGTTCGTAGGCTGGGTTAACTAATTTTGCCAGTAACTGATTAGCCTGTTCCCTTTCGGCGGGGGTGTGAATGCGACAGGTATCGGGATGGAGTTTATAGGCAATTTTTAAGTAACGCTCGCGAATCTCCTCATGTTCGGCATCGATCGAGACTCCTAAAACAGCGAAGTGATCGATTAAATCAAATTGAAATAATCCCTGGGAAATCGGAAAAGGCATACAGCGAGTCCTACTCTAATCACAATGATAATCGCAATAAATATTAAAAGAATTAAAACTGAAAACTCCAAGAGGCGGCTTTTTGCAGAGCTTGGCTTAAGGGGGTGTGAATCTGTCCGTTAGTGGCCAGGATTCGCCCCGTTTCTATCAGAAAAGGACTCTCATCGTAGGCGCTAATTTTACCGCCAGCTTCTTCGATCAGAATAATTCCCGCGGCCAGATCCCAGGGATTAATCCCTCGTTCCCAATAACCATCTAAGCGCCCACAGGCCACATCGGTTAAGTCTTTGGCAGCGGAACCGCTGCGGCGTACTCCTTGGGTCAGATGGGTCAGATAACAGAATTCGGCATAATTATTATCGGGGGTTTGACAGCGATCATAGGCAAAGCCCGTCACCAGTAAACTTTTTTCTAGTTCACTCGTCCGGGAGACATGGATGGGACGACGGTTCAGGGTGGCCCCCAAACCCCTGGCTGCCCGAAATAGTTCCTTTCTAAAGGGGTTATAGATGACTCCCACTGCTGCTATCCCTGCGATCAGTAGTCCGATAGAGACGACGGATACGGGATAACCGTGGGCATAGTTGGTGGTTCCATCGAGAGGATCGATCGCCCAGAGATACTCGCTGTCCCTCCCTTGCATTTTTCCCGATTCTTCCGCTAAAATCCCATGTTCGGGAAAGTGACGGCCAATAATTTTGAGAATTTCTGTTTCTGCTCGACGATCTATTTCCGTCACTAAATCGCCCGATCGCCCTTTTTCTTCTATTGTCTCGATTTTACCCCAATTATCGAGGATAATTGTTCCCGCCGCTAGGGCGGCTTCGCTGGCAATGTCTAGGTATTTTTCTAATTGGCTGCTGGTATCTGGCACGATTAATCCTTAATCTATTCTTCATCTAAGGGTAAACCAAAACGCACTTTCCCACGGGCAAAAAAGCGACCGAATTGTAATTCATAGACTTCATCCTCGTCTTGGGTGGCTACTTCCATATCGCTACGGGCATAACTGACACAAAGCAAAGCATAACCTCTGGCTTTTAATTCCGGCGATAGTCCAATCGCTTCTGGTTGATGGATATCTCCCGATAATACCCTGACCGCACAGCTGGTACAAGCTCCATTGCGACAGGAAAAGGGTAATTGATGACTCTGTTTTTCCAGACTGTGCAGTATATAGTTATCCCCTGGAACGGTGGTGACAAATTTTTCGCCGGTCTGACGATTGTGAACGGTGATTTGATGATATTTAGTCATAGTTTAGTTAGGCGGAAATTATAGATGCAATTTAGATAGTTCTAAATTTACGGGCTATTTTGGTCAGCCGTCTTGATTATATCATAAATCATTGCTCAAATAGTCATCATAATCTCTATAAATGCTTCCTGACAAAGGGGGCGGTTTTCGTGGAATTTGCCTAAATCTAAGAATCTCCTACCATCATCTTTAATCCTCAAAAATCTACGCACTTGAGATAGGCGAAAAATCAGCATCTTTTCTTAAATTACAATGAAATTGATTAATGTTAATAGTTCTCACAAAACGTTTAGGAGAGAGAGACTTATAAGGTTTCAGGCTGGGAATAGATTGACGCACGATTTATCTATTTGAAAAGATTGGTTACAATTTTGTAAATCTCTCGTTAGGGTTAGCTGAATAAATCTAAAAACCTTGTTGGGTAAGACTTTTAGACTTTTTGTCAATCAAAAAGTACCAGATATGGGAGTGGTCGGGGGGAAAATTCCGGGACTTTTTCCCTGAAAATTAGGTAATTTACCCGAT
>NZ_JAPZRB010000157.1:0-7454 GCF_027531105.1 Microcystis sp. LE18-22.4A | reverse complement strand
GAGGACAGGTTGCTTTTTTATTTTTCGATTCGATTCGGAAAACTATACCGATATTTTCTAGGTGTCGATAGCCTTGAATAGAGGTTCCTTCTAGGTTCAAAAATTTGTCAAGTATCATAAGTAAAATAATCTCGTTTTTGGCAATTATATCAAATCTTAACTCAATTGTCTATCTTTTGGCATTAACCTGTTTGTGCTTTAAGTCTTTCCCTATATGGATTTCAGCTACTTTTGAGCGTAGGCGCTCTCATCGAATTTTATTTTAAGTTAATTATTTGCATAACAATTCCCGAAGAGCCCGAAATCTTTCTATTTGTACGTCGTTGGTAAAGCTTTCGTAAGCTAATTTTATGTACTCCAATATAGAATTTTCAGGTTCTTCGGTTTGTGTTATGCAATGGACGGGAGTTATAAGGGGTGAAACCCTTATATAGAAAGACATTACTTCGATTTTTGCCAATTGTTTTCAATCTAGAACGAGCTAATCAATTAAGTCTCTTGCCAGATAAAGATTTAGTCGATTTATGCCCCCCTATCGAACCATACCAAGTAACGAAGAACCATCTCTCTTGCGTCATGGATTTTTGTCGCGGGCAGCCTCTTTGCTTCCATTGTATCAAAGGCGATCGCGGCTGTGTTTATTCTTTTATATAGAGCAAAGCGAAACGAAGAATCTATAATTTATCCAATAATCAATACTCATTCCAAGAAAATGCCTAGACCGTACTTTCTGATGTGTAAGTAAGCTCCAAAAAGAAACCCTAATCCCCAAAAAGAATGATAATTCATAAATACTGGATTTATGGACATACAAACTACATATCCAAATACACCAGGGAGAATAGTAAGCAAAGCAGTACGCTCTCTGGGATCAAAAGCACGAGGTTTGATTAAGGACTTAATAAATAATTTAGGCAGCTTAATATAAAAATAGAAAACTGCTGCACTGAACAAGATTATACCTCCCTTGAGCCAGTAAGTAAGGATTCCAAAGTGGGTAAACCATACTACATACCCATCAAACCCTCCATATGGATCATAAAATGGATAAGTAGCACCAATTCCTTTACCCGATATAAGAGGTATACCTTGCAGATTTTGAAACATATTAAAAATATCTAATATACGCAATTCACTAGATCTTTGTCCGTCTTTAGATGCAAATCTATGAATAATTGGCAAATTTGTAAACGAATCAATTAATTGAACAAGAAAGTCAGAAAACACAAATAATAATAAGCATAAACTTAAGAAAACAAGCATGAGAATTAAATTTTTCGGCTGAAAAGCACTCGGTGCGTTGTGCAATAATCCTTGAGATAGTTTGTAAGATAAAACAAAAACAGAAAAAATTATAACAGTTATCAATGTTAACCCAAAAGATCGAAACCCACTCGCCGCAACGATGAACAGATGAATTGCAACTAAAGCCCATATCGAAAGTGTCCAAAAAAGACTTTTTCTTGAGAAAACAGCTATGGCTAGGCTTGTTATTAATGAAAGTGAAAAAGTATAGTTAATTTCCCCAAACAGTACTCTTGTAATTTCATTTGTACTAATTCGATCAGCCTGTAAAAGAAAAGAATATAGCATAAGAGCTGTCGGAAATAACACGACAAAAAATAATTGTATTTTGGGATTATACGAATTAGAAACAATATAAAACATAGCACAACCAGCCACCAACCAAAACACATTGATTAAATCTATCTTAATATAACTCAATTCATTATTAACAAGTAACCCTATCAAAAAACACACAGAGATAACAATAACATATGTTATACCAATTTTACCAAATATTAATTTTCTAAAATCTCTATCTATTAAAAATGCAACTATTACTAATATAGGTATTGAAAGTGTATTACCCCCCAATAAACCACCAATTCTGATATCAATCTTATTTTCACTACTAAATTGAGCATTAATGAAATTAGAATAAGTCAGTATTAGTAGAGTGAAATAAATAGTTACAGTAGATACTATTTGAGTTAGAGTTTTAACTCGCTTTTTAGGCAGGGTGAATAAGTAATTGTTAGACACGAAAGTTCTATTCATTTTTACCATCCTTTTCTTAAACTATTTTACTAAAACACTCATCTCAGGATGAGCGATCGCATCAAAAATATTATTATACAATAAATCTTGATTGCTGATAACTTGAGAAAGAGCATAAAGTGGCAAGATAGGTAGATCGCCTAAAAATGCAGCCCAAACCCCAAAGGTACTCGGTGGTGTCATAATCATATCGCACTGTGATAGCTCTGCCATACTTTCCAGGTAGTGTCCTTTGCCACCAGCAATGCCAGTGGCAAAATGTACGTTAAGATGTTTGAATAGCTCAAAATCTTGTGGTTCATCTGAGGCAATAACAAAGCCTACTTTAGACGATGTTCCCAACAAATCTTGAGCTTGTTGAATCCAGTTAATGTATTGCTGGGTTTCAAAGAAATATTTACCTTCTAGCATAAACCGGTAGTCATAGTGTCTGATGAGAACGCCAATTAGATAGTCATACTTTTGTCTTAATTCTTGAGTAAATTTTGTGGCTGTGGCTGTATGACTTTCTTTAAGTGCTAGACAATCTCTAACAGTTTCCTGATGTTTTTCGACTAGCGGCCAACTTCTCACCTTCCATCCAGCTAAAAGTGTGACTTTTGCTAGATTTAATAAGTCAACATCATCTGAGTTGTTTAGGTCAAATTTATCTTTTTGCTTCCCTGGAATGTCTTTTAAGCCACTAACATCTTGGGCAATAATTGATTGTATATCGGGAGCAAAAGAAGCATAATTATACAGAAATCGAGCAATATTATTACGAATTCTGCTGCTGTTAGATATTTTATCAGGAAGAAACTGTAAAATATCTTTTAGTTTCTGCAAAGCTTGCCACTGTTTGTGCTTAGTGGGAAAGGTACAAGCAAGATTTTTTGAAGTGTTTTCTAGTAGATGAGCATAGGGCCAGAAGGCCAAATTAATCAAGTCGTACTTGTAATCATTCTCTGCTAAAAACGCTATGAGATGAGCGTAAGAAAACAACTGGTTGGCAAATCGACCGCCTCCGTGAGTGAAAATAATGAGATTTTTATCTTGTTTCATAATAGTGTAGTGTCAAGTCATATTTTATCTAATAGATGGACTTAGGGCGACCTAGTTTGCGTATTGGAAATTTTCCATTTGAGGCTGATACTCTCGTCTTTCAAGATGGGTTGGCATCACTTTATACATTTTAAACCCAGAATTTATCAAAATATCAAAAATTTCCATTAGACTGGTATGAGAATCTAGATTACAGCCTCCATACTCGAACTGAATAGCATCAATGAAAGTTGTGTTCAAATAGTCACCTAATCCCCTAAAAGCAGCTAATTCATGACCTTCAATATCAATTTTTAGTAAGTCAATATGACTAATATTACACTCTTTTATATAACTGTCTAGACGGCGCAACTTAATCGTCTCTTTGTTAGAGAAATCAATTTGATAATGCTTTAAGTTTCTTTGGTATAAAGAAGCCAACCCACTTGATTTACTGTCATAGTAAATTGTTGCTTCTGTTTCACTATCGGATACACCAAATTGGTTGAGTTTGAGATTCTGATGGTTAAGAAATTTCTGCTGTAATATATTATAACAACTATTAGTTGGTTCAAAAGCGTGTATCTGAGGATTACGATTTATTATTGCTGCATATTCTAAGATTGTCCGGATGTATAGCCCCACATTAGAACCGACATCAAAGATAACTGGTTCTTTGTTTTTCAAAGTGGCGAAAAAATCGCTAATAAATTTTGCTTCTCCATTGCTATCAAACTCACAATTTCCATTATTTTCTAGAGCATTAAATATCTTCAGGCATAAAGACTTTGTTTTTCGTAGCAACTGATTTTCATTTTTGATTTTGAGCATGATAATTTCTCTGCAAGATTTGTGGCAAAAATACGGCTTTATCTGGTAGATTCAGGTAAACTTTTGTGCATAAGGACAAATGACAAATTATTAGTCAATACTCTAGCATTAGTCTGCTTGGGTTTATGTTGTTGATGTTTTATCGTATTTTCTATCGTCTTGAATATATTCCTCCTTTTTAAACATATAGAGACCGGTGCCAAACTTTTTACTCGGATCGTATGAATCGTAAAGTTGCTTGCCATATTGATACTTTTCCTCCACAAGTTCAAAGTCATCAAAGAGTTGTAGGACGTAGTTGCGTGTAAAGGCGCGGCAGCCATTAAAATAAATTTTATTTTTCTCATCTACTGGTACAGAGAACAGAATTATACCGCCTAATTTAACAACTCGCTTGAGTTCCTTTACAGCTTTCTCACTACCCCAGGGATCGAGAGGATCGCCATATCTTCCCAAACCGATGTGTTCAATGACACAAAGAGAAGATAGACTTTCAATACTGTTATCTTCAAAGGGCAAATCCAGTACAGATCCTTCTTTAAAATACAAGTTTTTTAGCTCAATATCAATCGGTCTGATATCAATCATAGTAACTGGAACAAATTGGGATATTATGCCAATTGTTTTAACACATGAACCTACATCATAGTGATGTTCGGGTTTAAGTTGAAAAATTTTACCTGCCGCCCAAGTATCTTGTAGAAAATACACTGGATCTACCGGAGTTACTTCTGTTTTATCAGTCAAGCAAGGAAGCCAGCTTCCCATGTTTAATTCAAAGTTATTGTTATCATTATTAGCCTGAAAAACTCTATATTCATTTGAGAATAAAATTATATCAAATAATCCCCTTAACCAGTTAAGACTTAAACCATACTGTTGTTTCAAAGTACGATAAATGATATAAATAATTTTAAGTAAGGTGAATTTGGAGAGGTATTGCTTTATTGTTTTGATACTAGCCATTTTGAATTTGCGTAACGTGGTCTGGCATGAAGAAGGTTTACATAACAAAATTAATTATCTGAAATGAAGATTTGATAACCTTTAAACTTTTTGCAAGTCTCTCTTAGTTTTTCATGACCCATTACATCAAACACATCTTTGTAAAACCAGAATGTATTTAAACAATTTTGAATTAATATTTGATAACCTTTGTCCTTTAATAGAGAATTGATGGCTTGAAATTGGTGATGTTTATCTTCCATAGTCTCTATGATAAAGCATTTTGTATGAAACTTGTCAAAATCAATACCTTGCAAGGCTTGAAGTTCATGACCTTCGATATCTAAGCTTACCAAATCACATTGATAGAATTCAGGATAGCAATTTAACCAGTTCATTAAAGTTGTAACTTTGATTTCCTCAAAATCTTCCCTGTTTGACATGAATTGAGATAAATTTTTCCTGCCCCAAGGATCTTGTGTTTCCGTAATATAAGATAGTAATCCTTCACTTCGGATTGTTAGTTCTCTATTTTTATTAGAAATTCCTGATTTGATACACTTGATTTGTCTGTTGAAAAGATACAATGATGACAATCTGGAAAAAGTATAAGAGACAGGCTCAAAACATAGCCCTTTTGCTCCTGCCAGCGCAAATAAAAAAGTATTGGAGCAACTTATTCCATCATTGGCTCCGATATCAATAAAACTTTCGATTTTTCCGAGAAGATGTTGAATGACAATATCCTCCCCGTGTTGAGAATAAGTCTGTCTCGGATAAAGCTTATGTTTCAGATAAACAAGAGGCTGTTTATAAGGAGATGCCATTTGCTTGAGTTTCTTTAGTAATTGTGATTTCATGACCGATAATTCAGATGTATTTATAATATTTATCTTAGATTAAATTCTTCAAAATAAAATTTAGTCGCCAAGGATATAATACTGCTTTACCCATGAGGATGAGATTGCCGTACATTCTTGGATAAAGTAAGTCAATTAAAAAGGTAGTTGTTCCAAAGGATGCTATTGTCGCCCATAAAGCTCCAACGGCTGCATAGTGAGGAATCAGCACATAATTTAGTATAACATTAACTAAAGAACCGATGATAGCTGTAAGCATTGAATATTTAAATAAGCTCTCATTGGTAATAAACAAAGATTTTGCTACTCCAAAATTAGTAAAAAATAATCGAATGGCAAATAAGGATAACAAGATTCCTGCCTCCTTGTATTCTTGACCAAACAGAATTATGACAATTTTACTAGACCAGAGGAAAATAGGGATAGAAACTAACAAAAATAAGATAAACATTAATCGGTAGATATTCTCCAAGCGATTAAAATATAGGCTGTTACTAGCCAACTTTGCTTCCGACACGGCTGGAGCAAGGGATTGACATATAACCATAGGGACAAAACCGAATACTGCAATCAATTTCATGGCTACTGAGTATTGACCGACTTCGGCATCACCGATCATCTGACCCAGCATTACCTGATCGATATAAGCTTGTATCATTATAGCCAATCCTGAAAAAAATAGTGGCCAGCTTTCCCAGAGCAAAAATTTAGCCCGAGAGAGACTTACAGACCAATTCCTCAGGGACAAGCCGTCTATTCCATAAGACATAGACAAGCCGATTGTCTTAATTGTTCCTTTAGCGGCCGTGGCGACGGCAAAAGCTATCAGGGAAGCCCGTAACTGTATCAGGAGGACATTGACGATGCTGAAAACAAGAGAATCTGTAGTACGGCTAATTGCCGCGTATTTAGATTTCACCTGCGACTGAAACCATAAATCAATCGTATCAAAGGCGAGTAAGATATTGCCTGCTGCTATAATCCCTACTAGCCAGTGCGACAAAGTATCTCCTGGTCGTAAATAGATTACTGTCCCTACACTCAAAAAGACTGCAATCGTCCCAGTTACTAATCTTATGACAAACGTTGTTCCTAAGATTTCATCCCTGGAATTCGCATCTTTTTGAAATACTATTTCTCTGACAACAATTCCATTTAATCCTAATTGAACTAATGGCATGAATAAAGCGACAAGAGATAGTGCATAGTTGTATTGTCCATATCGATCTGGTCCCAAATACCGCGCCACCCAAACTCCTACAAATAAACCAATTCCTAAACTGAAGAATTGCTCAAAAAACAACCAAGACATATTGCTGATTTGTTTTTTGAAGTTCGTGCCGAGTTTATTATAATTTACTTTTAAGGTTTTTAACACGGCTTTTAATTAATACCTAATCACTATATAGTAGAGATGCGATTGCTGGCAATTTCCCAACATATTTCCTCTCGACGCATAACAGTTGCTACCATAGCACACAATCAGCTAAATCGTAAAGCTGTATAGATTCTTCATTCAGCCTCCAAGTCAATTCCTATGGCCTTCAGCTGTGCCGCCATGGACTCTACCCTCCGTTCGACTTGTTCGGCTCTTTTCCGCTCCTGTTCAATCCGTTCACTCCCCCACAATAGTAAATTACCTGATTGCTCCCACCAGCGCAACCAATGAGCCGTTACTGCTGCTTTTTTCCCCTGCCATACTCCTAAAAATAAACCGATTTCTGCCAGCCAGTAACG
>NZ_JAPZRB010000503.1:0-1773 GCF_027531105.1 Microcystis sp. LE18-22.4A | reverse complement strand
AAGTGTAAATCTGCTGTTACAAATTTCACACCAGCAGACTGAGCCAATGCCAGATCAAGGGAATCAGCAACTGTTCTATTCTCAAAAGTTCAGTAGAATCTGCCATGATGCCAACCCGCGCCGCCATTTTTTTCTCTTCGGAGATCGATCTGTTCTACGATAGCAAGTTGGGGGCGTTTGTGTGGTTTGATTGCTTTCTCTAAAAGCAGGAAAAGCTGTTGCTTAAGTAGCTGGTTATAATTAAATTGAAGATAGATTTTAGGTTCGATCCCCCCCGCCCCCCTTAATAAGGGGGGTGCCGATAGGCGGGGGGATCCCCCCTTGATAAGGGGGGTATCTGACAACTTTTAACACCTACCTACTTAACTTTATCCCAGATTACATCCCTAGTAATCCCTAGCAAGGTAGAAAATATTCTGATGAAATCAGGATTGTTGAATCTGCCAGAAAAAAGACAGTTCAACAGCCCAATGATGAGCGAGAAGTAGTTCAAGGCTGACCGCTGAAATAACTGATAACTGAGAAAACGGTAGCAATTTCTACCAAAAGTCAGAATAAAATTCGTTATCGTCATAAGGTCATGACGGAATGTAATTAAAACGAGAAAGAATGCGGATCGAGCAATTGCAAGCCTTTTTAGCCGTAGCCGATACGGGCAATTTTGGTCAAGCCGCGCGCCAGTGTGGAGTCACCCAATCGACTATCAGCCGCCAGATTCAATCCCTAGAAACCGATTTGGGCTTACCTCTTTTTCATCGTACCGCCCAAGCGAAATTAACCATTGCTGGCGAGAAATTACTGCCCCGGGCGAAACGGATTTGTCAAGAATGGACGAATATTCACGAGGAAATCACCGACCTACAGGCAGGAAAACAGCCAGAATTGTGCGTTGCGGCGATTCATTCCGTGTGCGCCCACTATTTACCGCCGATTTTGCCGAAATTTTGTGCTGAATACCCAGAAGTTCAGTTAAGAGTTACAGCCCTAGGCAGCGATCGCGCTTTAAAAGTGCTGCGGGATGGTTTAGTAGATGTGGCGTTGGTAATGAATAATCGTTTTCTCACCTCTAGCCCGGAGATGGTGGTCGAGGTATTATACCAAGAAGCGATCGAAATTCTCATGGCCGCTAATCATCCCCTCGCCCAATACAAAGAAGTGCCATGGTCAGAATTAATCCCCTATCCGCAAGTGGTTTTCAAAGACGGCTACGGAATGCAAAGATTAGTACAAGAATGGTTTTCCCGTCAGGATGCCCACCTGAAAACCGTCATGGAATTAAACACCCTCGATGCTTTTCGCGGTGTGGTGCGTCAGGGTAATATTATCGCTCTTCTGCCCCAATCCGCCCTGATGGAGGCCCGTAGCGATGCCACCCTCGCCATTCGTCCTCTTGCTTCCCCTAGTAGCGAAAATACCCATCTTAACAATGGTAAATTTAGTCATCGTCTCACCCGTCAGGTAGTCCTTGTCACCACTAGCGATCGCCTACAGATACCACCGATCGCTCATTTTTGTCAATTAGTGCGGCAAATGAATCAAAGTGTGGTTAAAAGCTTAGAAAACCACCCCGTCCAGCCTTAGCAATCCCAATCAATCCTATTTAGGGTTTGCGGCAAAAAGCTTTTCCTAGGAGCAGGGTGTGGGGTGTGGGGTGTGGGGTGTGGGGTTTTACCGATTTTCAGGTGGTCAATTACCTAATTTTCAGGGAAAAAGTCCCGGAATTTTCCCCCCAATCACTCCAAAGGTCGGCACTTTTTGAGGGAAAACAAGTCT
>NZ_JAPZRB010000535.1:0-5148 GCF_027531105.1 Microcystis sp. LE18-22.4A | reverse complement strand
GATGGTCGAGGGAATCAACAATAAACTTAAACTAATAAAACGGAGAGCCTATGGCTTGAGAAACTTTCGGAATTTTTGGGTTAGAAGTATGTTGTCTTGGCATCTTGTATGTTGATTTAGCATAAAGAGTAACGAAGAGCCGATTATGTTACCCCCCAATTAGGAATTTTTTTATCGAAAAAACAACGGGAACAAAAGCGGGACGAGAAAGAATTCTAAAAAGTATAATCGGTCAACTACCCGTCACCGAAAAACAAGCGGAGTATTTACATCTGGAATCCCATCAAAGAATTAGTCCAGCTTTAGAGGAATGTTGTTTAAGGTTAAGTGCCACGGTTTCTTACAAGAATGCTGAAAAGGCTCTACCCAAATACAGGGGAATAAAAGTTTCCGAGAAAACGTTACAAAGAATTGTCGAGCGCCACGAGTTTCCCGAGGAAGAAGTAAGAGAAACTATCAAAGAAATCAGCTTGGATGGTGGGAAAGTACGCTCTTTGAACGGAGACAAAAGGAGAATCGTGCGTTTGGAAAGATTACAAGGCGATCCGGGCAGATAATCTAGTGACCAAAGCCACGTTCAGGGAAAACGAGGTTTTAATCGAGTGGGTAAATCGGCAAGAGTTGTCCGATCCTCTAACCTGTCTAGGAGACGGTCATCCGGGGATATGGAAAATCATCGGACAGAGCGAAGCCCCAGTCGAAAAACGAGAGGTTTTAGATTGGTTTCATCTGGTGGAAAACCTGTATAAAGTCGGAGGTTCCCAGAAGAGAATTCAAGAGGCGGAAAGCTTGTTATGGAAGGGAAAAGTCGAGGAAACTATCGCTTTATTCTCTTCTTTATCGAAAAAACAAGCGGAAAATTTCTGTAATTACTTGAGAGAGCATTGTCATCGAATAATCGATTATTCTTATTTTCAAGAGAACGAAATTTGTTCGATTGGTTCAGGAGCGGTGGAATCAACGATTAAACAAATCGATAGACGCTTGAAAATTTCGGGAGCGCAATGGAATGAAAGGAATGTACCTCAAGTTCTCAAACTTCGTTGTGCGTACCTGAACGGAACACTTTGAACGAGGCTTGGTACGTTTGTTCTGACAAAATTGACTTGCTCCCCTGTCAATCGCTCGCTCCTAAAAATTTTAGGGTATTTTTTTGAGCTTCGGTCAATCCCTGAACCATAGCAATACTCATCCCTTCATAGGGGCGTTCAGTTCTGATCGTCTTACAACATCGACCCGTTTTCAGCTCCCAAAGCTTAATCGTTTCATCTTGTCCCCCACTAGCAAGCAATTGTCCATCAGGGCTAAAAGCAACCGATAAAACCCACTTTTCATGGCCTGTTAAGGTGGCAAGGTCTCGACCTGAAGGCATATCCCAAAGCTTAATGGTACGATCGCAACTACCACTTGCTAAAATGTCGCCTTGAGGATTAAACGCAATGGTCTGAATCCAACTATCGTGACCTTGAAGGGTTGCTAAACATTTGCCGCTTTGGACATTCCATAGTTTAATCTTAGAATCACAAGAACCACTGCCGATCAGATTCCCCTCTGGGCTAAAAGCCACCGCCAAAACCCAGCTACCGTGTCCCGTAAAAGTAGTCAAACATTCCCCGGTTTCAACCCCCCACAATTTTACTGTTTTGTCTTCACCACCACTAACGAGAGTAAGTCCATCAGGACTGAACTGGATCGACCATAAACAGCCCGTGTGACCCCGTAACGTTTTTCGACAATGACCTGTAGTAATATCCCAAAGTTTAATCGTTGCATCACCACTACAACTAGCTAGGGTCAAACCATCTGGGCTAAATGTAATCGTCCGAATCCAGCGAGTATGTCCCAATAAAGTTTTTAGACACTGGCCAGTTTTAGTGTCCCATAATCTAACACTATAATCACTGCTCCCGGTGGCTAACAAAGTTCCATCTGGACTGTAAGCGATCGAACTGACCCATCCTTTATGTCCTTCTAGCTTCGACCATCGGCCCGTCTCAATTTTCCAGAGTCTAACAGTTCGTGTTTCACTACTAGCAAGTGTCTTGCCATCAGGACTAAAGGCTACTGATTGAATCCAACTACCATATCCTTGCCAAGTTTTCCAACATTGGCCTGTGTTAACCTCCCAAAACCTGATGGCTCGATCTTCGCCCCCACTTACTAAAATAGTACCGTCTGAACTAAATAGCACTGAAGTTAGGCGATTATTATGACCATGGATGGTTTTGAGACATTTCCCTTCTTCTACATCCCAGATTCTAATGGTGTGATCTCCTGCCCCACTGGCCAGCAAGTTTCCTTGAGGACTAAAAGCTACTGAACGTATTCGCTCCGTATGACCTTCAAGTGTAAAGATACACTGGCCTTGGTTAATCTCCCAAATTTTGACGGTGCGATCGCCACTACCACTGGCTAAACGCTGACCATCTGGACTAAACGCGACAGAGCGAACCCATTGGCGATGTCCGCTAAATGTTTGCAAACACTGACCTGTTTCTGTATCCCACAACTTGAGAGTATGGTCTTCGCTACCGCTAACAATCATTTTGCCGTTTTTACTAAAAGCGATTGACCAAACAGTGTTTTCATGTCCGTTCAGAGTTTGTAAACATTCTCCAGTATCCACACTTCGGAGAGTAATATTGTAGTCATTGCCACCACTGGCTAAGATTTTTCCGTCGGGGCTGAAAGCAACCGTATAGATGCGGCAATTATTTCCTAAAAAGGTGTATAAACAACTACCATCCTCAACAGACCATAATTTCACCGTCTGATCACTACTAGCACTGCTGAGCATTTTGCCATCTGGACTAAAGGCAACTGCGTGAACCCATTCTGTGTGTCCTTTACAACTCAATAAAAGTTGATTATCTGCCACTTGCCAGAAATGAATCTCCCCGTTGACATCTCCTGTGGCAAGAATTTGTCCATCAGGACTTAAGGCAATTGATAAAATACTGGTTATTTGTTTGGCAAATACGCATTTACTCAAATCGGAATACGCCAAATTAACTTGATGTAAATGGGTATCTTGAAGATAACTAGACCACAGGGTAAGATGGGAGAAGTCATAACCAGTTAGATCGATATTAAGATAACCAAAAATATTAATAATATTACCAGCTACATATCCAAGTTTTTGAGGATTATGTTCTTGCCAAGTGCGGAGGATTTCCTTGAATCGCTCAGTAAGTTTTTCTTCAGTCTGATAAATACATAACAGGTTTTCAACGAGAGGTTTTATTGTTAATCTGATCTGGAATTTTCTGATATTTTCTTTTCCTTGAATATTGAGAAGAGCATAGCGATTAAGAAGATTAATTTCTGCCGTTTCTATCTCCCTAGTGATCTGATTGATCAATCGATAAATTAAATACTCTCTAATGGACGGATGTAAGGAGAACTTATTTTGATATTTTTCAATTAGACATCTCTGAGTTAAGGATTTTAATGTTATGAGTAAATTTTGTTGAGAAATACTGGGAAAAATTTCTGCTTTTAAATCATCGATCAGTAAAGACTCTTGATTTAAAGCTATACGGTAAAGAATATTTTGCTCTAAATCAGATAATCTAATAAACTGTTCCTCAAATAAATTTGATATTTCCTCAACAAAAAAAGTTTCTTCTTGCAAGAAACTACTAACATTACAATTAAATAAATCTTTGATAATTCCACAAACTAATTTAAGAATGAGAGGATTTCCACCATATTTTTCAATCAACATGAGGGAGTCAGATTGAGATTGACTGTCGCAGCCTTTTAGCTGAATTAACTTAAGACTAGCTGGGACACTTAATCCGTTTAACTCTAAAGAGCGAACTGGCAAAGTTTCCCCTTGCATTAAAGAAACTTCTTTTTGTTTTTCTCTACTGGTAATTACTAAAGTGCTTTGGTGGGAACTCTCCCCTATTCGTTTGAAGAAATTTTCATATTCTTGAAAACCATCTTGATAAGATCCTACCTGAACTCCCCTGGACATAATTGATTCACAATTATCTAAAATGACCAGACAGCGTTGTTGTCTGAAATGCTCAATTAATAGGAAAATTTGGTCATCAACACTTACTAAAACTTTGTTTTCTTGATCTTGATCGATAATTGACAAAATATCAAGTAGAAGTTTTCTCATTGACATAACTTGACTCAAGGAACGCCAAATAACCCAATCAAAATCGCCCTGAATTTCCTTGGCTAACTGAATTGAGAGATAGGTTTTCCCAATTCCGGCTATTCCGAACAGTGCAACTAAACGAACTCGTTCCCCAATAATCCATTGTTTAAGGGTAGCAATTTCTTCTTGACGATCATAAAATACCGAGATTTCTGGGGCTTCACCCCAATCTTGCCCTAATTTTGGCTGCGATAGGGGATAAGTCGGTAAAATTGGCTTGTCCGAGTCTTTAATTGGGGTAATATCAAGGAATTTAGCCTTATGTCTTTCTAAAACAGATCGAAAATTGTTTTTTTTGACTTTTTCTCCACAGGCTTCAGACAGACGATTCCATAGTTTAGGACCCACATCTTGTTTGAGGTAATTGGGCGAATATTTGTAAGTCTTAGCAATTTCTTCATAGGAAAGCCGATTTTCAGTCCACGATGCCTGAAAAATTAACCGTTCAAGATCGCTCAAATGTTGGCCAGATCGCTGAAAAATTAAGTTCTCAGCCAAACCCAAGGCTTCTTCAAGATTCATAAGCTATTGCACCTTAGAAAAGAAGTCAGTTTTTCCAGTGTCCTAGTTAAAGGATACTGAAAAAATCTTTATAATACAATAAGTATAAGTACTTAGGGTTTGCTGAAAAAGTCGCTCAAAGAATTATGCTATTGAGTGCCAATAATTTGTCCCCCGAGTGATAAGTTTTACTTGAGTAAAATCACTTTTAACATAATTTTTATTAAAGCGTTGCCGACATCTTAGTTCTTTTGTTCGCCCAAAAATCAAGAAAGACAAAAAAAGCCCAAAAAACTGCCGAAGCAGTCGGGAAAGATTGACAACCAAAAAGGTAATAGTGGGACTTAAACGCCAAATAAAGATCAAATCGAGTATAATCGTTAAAGAGTAAGCACTTTACGTTGAAAGAGCAGCGATGAAAGAGACAACCCCAGCCGCGATGCCCCCATGCTTTGACCGATGGTGTCGGCGGT
>NZ_JAPZRB010000370.1:0-5502 GCF_027531105.1 Microcystis sp. LE18-22.4A | reverse complement strand
GTTTGCTGAATAAATCTAAAAACCTTGTTGGATAAGACTTTTGGACTTTTTTCCCCTCAAAAAGTGCCAGCCATTGCGGGGATAGGGGGGAAAATTCCGGGACTTTTTCCCTGAAAATTAGGTAGTTGACCACCTGAAAATGGGTAAAACCCCACACCCCACACCCCACACCCCACACCCTGCCCCCACGAAAAACTTTTTGCCGCAAACCCTAGTATAGTTTCTAGGAGTCAAAGGCCGCTAGAAACTCCTCCACCTGTTCCCGAGTCGGTTGGGATGCGATCGCTCCTGCCCCCCTTGTCACCATTGTCCCCACCGCACAGGCATAAATCACCGCCTTACGGGCTAAATCGGCATTTTCCCCAATTTGATCGCCCCCAAGAGCGGCACGAGCCAAAAAACCGGCCACAAAGCCATCCCCCGCCCCGGTTGTATCCACTACCTCCCCGGGAAAAGCCTCGACAGTGCCGCTATTTTCGCCTAAATGATATTTACAACCTTTTGCGCCGCCAGTAACCAGAATTGCCCCTAAATTGGGGTATTGTGATGATATTTCTCCGGGGGTATCAGTGCCAAATAACCATGCTGCTTCTTCCTCGCTACATTTGAGCAAATCGGCCCGGAAGATAAAATCTCGAATCCGATCGGGAGCGGCCTCAAGATTAGGCCAAAAAACCGGCCGCCAGTTGATATCGATCAATACTTTCACCCCGTAAATTTTAGCTAATTCGAGGGCGCGCATCATCGCCGCTCTCGCCGGGGGATAGGCTAACCCTAGGGTTCCCATCACTAGATAATCGGCATTTTTCCAGAGATTTTCGGGCAATAGGTCAGCGTTAAGGGCAGTATCGGCAAAATCCGTCGTTTTTCTGCCGCCAAAACCCGCAAAATGTCTGTCTCCCCCAGCATCGCGGGTGACATAAACTTGTCGGGTGGGTAGGGTGGCATGATACTGTACACCAGTGGTATCGACTCCGAGAGCGTCTAGCAAGGCGATTAACTGTTCCCCTCGTTGATCTTTGCCCACACAACCGATAAAAGCCGAATTTATGCCCAATTTTCGCAATCCACAGGCCACGTTTGCCGGCGCACCCCCGGCATAGGTTGTCCAAGAAGTCACTTGCTCTATAGAGCGCTCGCTTTGATCGGCAATTAGATCAGAGAGGATTTCCCCTAAACAAATGACAGACACTGGCGAAGATCTTTGATTGTTAAGCATTGGTGTGGGAAGTGGGGTGTGGGAAGTGGGGTGTGGGGTGTGGGGTGTGGGGTGTGGGGTGTAGGGTGTGGGGTGTGGGGTGTGGGGAGAATAAATAAAATAATCTCCTGACGACCGACGACCGACTCCTGAATCCTGAATCCTGACTTGTCAAGAAATCACGATAAATCAACTAGAGATTATCTGAGGCATTGAGTATAATCAAACACATAGATTAGGGGAAATTGCTCATAAATCAGTCTGATCGAGCGTGAATCCTCTTTTATTTTTTAGTCTTAGACTAAGGAAATATCATGGTTGATTGTAGTCAGATTCAGTTTGACGAGGATAAAAGCAAGATAGATCTATCGCAACTACGAGAATTATTTAATTTAACCGCATTTTGGGCAATCGATCGCCGTTTAGAAGATTTAGAAACCGCAATTGACTATAGTGATCCGGTGGTGACGGTGTGGAATGAGCGGCAATTAATTGGTTTTGCTCGCGCCATTTCTGACGGCATTTATCGGGCAACTATTTGGGATGTGATCGTTCATCCCGATTATCAGGGAGCGGGTTTAGGGCGTAAATTAGTAGAAACAGTCTTGGCCCATCCCCGAATAAATCGGGTGGAAAGAGTCTATTTGATGACTACTAATCAAGAAAATTTTTACCGGCGCATTGGTTTCCAAAGCAACGCCACCACGACGATGGTATTATTTAATCGTTATCCCGAGGAGTTTTCCTATCCGGCGATCGAGGTAAAGAAAAAACGATCCGTGTGAGCTTGTCCTGACTATTGTTATCGATTTGATCTAAGCTCATTTCCCCCCCCGAGACTTCGATAATGCCCTTCGCTAACTGAAATTTAAGACCGGGAGAAAGACCGAGAGCTTGAGTAAATTGTTTTACTTCTTCTGGCTTTGATTCTAAACTCAAAGGGGAAATTTCTGGCATTTGCCAGAGAGCGATTTCCCCCGGAAATTCTAGGGTAATAGTGACTTTTTTCTCGCCAAGGGCGCTCACCGATATACAAATAGAGCCACTCGTTAAGTTGGCGATCGCTGCATCGACGAGAAGGACAAGAGCGGAGGATAAACGCTGATAATCGGCAATAATAGCAATATCATCGGTCAAAGGGCTAAATTTAAGCTTAATATTGCGATTAGCTGCCTGTAAATAAGTTAGACTTGCCCAATCTTGCCAGAGTTTAGTTAAAGAAAAAATTTCTCGATTGAGAGGTATAGTACCAGACTCTAGTTTGGAGAGATTAATCATCTCATCGAGCATTGCCATCAGTTTACGGCCCGCCAGTTGCCCCTGGGCGATAAATTCCCTTTCCTCGGCCGGACTTTCACAAAGATCGGCGAGAATCAGTTGATGGAGACTGATCATACTGCTCAATGGCGATCGCAATTCGTGGGCAACCCGTCCCAAAAAACTGCTTTTGAGGTGATTAATTGCCACGGCCATCTGATAAGCGAGGCGAGTTTGCTGTAATTCCCGTTTTAAAGCGTCAATATCGTCCATATTTACAGAAAAACTGCCCCTTGTCGTAAGATATCCCATCCTTGACATTGCCAACGCGCGACGGTGGAGGGTTGTCCACTATTGATTATTCCCCATGCTTGCCTTTCTGTGGGTGCTAACACCGTCACCGAGGGAAAAGTAGTCATAATCGCTTCTGGAGTCAATAAAGGCTCTTGTCCTGACAGATTAGCACTTGTGGTCGCTAAAACACCAGTTCGACCGAGAATTTCTCTGGCGATCGCATGAGCGGGAACTCGGATACCAATCGTGCTAGGATTTTTAGGGTTAAGAACTTTTGGTACTTTTTCAGAAGCGGGTAAAACCAAAGTTAGGGAGCCGGGCCAGTATTTTTCGGTCATTTGCCGCCAAATTTCCCTTTCTTCCTGACTTCCCTTGACATAATCCCATAAATCTGCTGCTGAGGCCGCCATGAGAATTAAGGGTTTATCAAAAGTCCGTTTTTTAGCGGCAAAAATTAAGGCAGCATAGGGGGGAGAAACTGCTAAAGCGGGAACTGTATCCGTGGGAAAAGAAACCACTTGACCACTTAGGGCCGCGTGAACAATTTCGTTAAGAGAAGCAGTAGGCATTGAGAATTGATCATTTTTGGGGACTAATTTAGCCTAAAACTTTTTGGTACAATTTTAAACGGGTAGGGTTGATTCATGAATCAACCCTACCTTGAATCAACCCTACCTTGAATCAACCCTACTTGATCAGCGGGGTATCTGAAAGTTTTTAACACCTACCTACTTATCTCCAACCAATTAGCGACGATTAATTATGAATGAGTCTGATACTTTGGCTAATCTCGAACAATTAGAATATATTCCCTACCTAGATACCACGGGTAATATCTGTGCTGATTTCCAGGGAAAAATCGGGGTTTATGCCATTTTTGATCGAGAACAAGTCTTAGAGTTTGTCGGCTATTCTCGTGATATTTATCTCAGTTTAAAACAACATCTTGCCCGACAGCCGCACGCTTGTTATTGGCTAAAAATACAGTTGATTGAGCGTCCTAATCGAACTATTCTCGAATCGATTAAACAAGCTTGGCTAAGAGAAAGTCAGGCAGTAATCGGCAATGAAAAACTCTGGACAGAACCAATTGATGCTAAATTAGCCATGACTGAGACAGAAAAAGAATTTTATCAAAGTGCTGACGAATTGGGGCAAATCAAGTTATTAAAACAGGTATCCAGACGAGTAGAAAACGATATTTTATCAACCCTAGAAAAACGGGGAGTACAGATGGAAATTCGTTTTAATCCTAAGTTAAAAGAACAGGGTTTGCTCGATTTAAAGTAAAAATGACTAGGAGCGATCGATTCTCCCGACAAACCGCTATGATATTATATCGCCCCATCCCCACACCAATGGAACAGCGATGACCACTCCAGACTGGCCAAACCTACTGCAGCAACTACTCGATCGAAAATCCCTTTCCCTTAACCAAGCTGAAGAATTAATGACCGGATGGTTAAACGGCCAGATTCCAGAAGTTTTATCGGGGGCGATTTTAGCGGCTTTGCAAGCAAAAGGAGTCTCGGCCGCGGAATTAGCGGGAATGGCCCGAGTTTTACGGCAACAATCTCGCTTAGAAGACCCTAAACCCCATACCACTCCCGTTATCGATACCTGTGGCACCGGCGGTGACGGGGCTTCAACCTTTAATATTTCCACTGCCGTGGCTTTTGTGGCGGCCGCCGGGGGTGTAAAAGTGGCTAAACACGGCAATCGCTCGGCTTCCAGCAAGGTCGGTTCGGCCGATGTTTTAGAATATCTTGGGGTTAATTTGAGCGCCCCTAGCGAGAAAGTAGCGGCGGCTTTAGATGGGGTGGGAGTTACCTTTCTTTTTGCCCCCGGTTGGCATCCAGCCCTGAAAAGTGTGGCTAATCTCCGCAAAACCCTGAAAGTTCGCACGGTTTTTAATCTTCTGGGCCCTCTAGTTAATCCTCTCCGTCCCACAGGTCAAGTTATCGGGGTTTATGACCGGCAATTTCTCACCCCCATGGCCACGGCTTTAGCACAAATGGGAACCCCAAAGGCGATTATTGTTCACGGCCGGGAAAAACTCGACGAGGTGGGGTTAGGAGACCTGACCGATATGGCTTTATTAAATAATGGCGAGGTGATTTCTGGGGCGATCGATCCCTTGTCAATTGCTATCCCCAGAGCCAGTTTAAATGCCCTTAAAGGCGGGGAAGTGCCAGAAAATGCCGAAATCCTCAAAAATGTCCTGCAAGGGGGGGGAACACCGGCTCAACGGGATGCTGTGGCGATTAATGCCTCTCTTGCCCTACAGGTGGCAGAAAAGGTCACTTTTGGCGACCATGCTGCCGGTTTCGCCCTCGCTCGCGACATTTTAGCCAGTGGGTTAGCTTGGCAAAAATTAGAGGAGTTGGTTAAGTTTCTCGCCGCCTAGGACAATTCACAGGAGTCAGTCTCGATGAAAAAATTTTCACCCCCACAGATGAAAGAGGTTTTCTTCCCCACACCCCACACCCCACACCCCACACCCTCTTTCAAGTCAGGAGACTCCGAGACAGGAGATTGCTTTTATTTATTCTCCCCACTTCCCCACTCCCCCACTCTGCAATAATTACTCGCAGCCAGAAATAGGTTGGGCGTATCATACTTTGTGCTTTTTGTCAAAAAAACTTTTTTTTTGCAATAAAACTACACAAAAAAAAGATCATCGTTGTGGGTGAAATTGACTGATTTACCCGTCTTAATTAGGATCACCTTCTAGGTGTGGCAAGGGTTTCAAC
>NZ_JAPZRB010000404.1:0-1486 GCF_027531105.1 Microcystis sp. LE18-22.4A | reverse complement strand
GTGGTCGAGGGAATCAACAATAAACTTAAACTAATAAAACGGAGAGGCTATGGCTTTAGAAACTTTCGGAATTTTTGGGTTAGAAGTATGTTATCTTGGCATCTTGTCTGTTGATTTAGCATAAAGGGTAACGAAGAGCCCTTGTTCATTATGAATTGTAGCTTCTACCCGACCCGTGACTTGATTTCCCTGAATATAAATCCTCGCGGTAGCATCCAGATTATCATTAGCGACTGAAAAACAATAACCTTGAATCGAAGAAGTGCTAGACGCTTGGGCAATTTGTCGGGGGGGATGATTTGCCATCCCTGGTGTAACATTGACTAAACTTGCAAAAATGACTAGACATCCTAATAATTTCATCATCATCGGAACCATTCCAAGTTTTCACTAATACTAAACTAATTATCGCCCTAGCCACCATATTTAGACTTTCCCGTTGACAAAAGACCATAACCTGTTTGTATCCGCTGCCCCCTTACTGGTTACAAATCTTAATAAATTTAACGGCGAAATTACGTTTAGGAACTTTTTCTATATACATGATACGGCTCTTCGGGAATTGTTATGCAAATAATTAACTTAAAATAAAATTCGATGAGAGCGCCTACGCTCAAAAGTAGCTGAAATTCATACAGGGAGGGACTTGAGGCACAAAAGGGTTAATACCAAAAGATAGACAATTGAGTTAAGATTTGATATAATAGCCAAAAACCCGAGTGTTTTACTTATGATACTTGACAAATTTTTGAACCTACAAGGAACCTGTATTCAAGGCTATCGACACCTAGAAAATATCGGTATAAGCTAAACGGCGCTTAACCTGCATGATCCAACAGCTATAACCCTTTTGGAGTCTATATCGGTGATCCGAAGTAAAAGCCGTTTAGCTTAGTTTTCCGAATCGAATCGAAAAATCAAAAAGCAATCTGTCCTCGTTGTGGGTTAGAGAGCGATCAACTCCACCAAAATCATCGACATTTAGTCAAAGATTTACCAATCTCAGGACAACCAGTGTACCTACAGGTTAATCGTCGTCAATTTAAGGGCGATAATTGTCAGAAACCCTTTAGCGAAGAGTTAGATTTTGTCGCCAAGAAACTAACCTATCCGAAAAGACTAGCCGCAAATATACTCGAACAATTAAAAGAAGGAGATACTTTAAATGTTAGCCGAAGAAATGACGTAACGGAAGAAGAGATTCAAAGAATGATAGAGGACATCGCCGAAGAAATTACAGAGCCAGACCTATCGGAATTAAAAAGACTAGGAATTGATGAAATCGCTCTAGTCAAAGGGCAAAAAAATTACTGTGCAGTTTTAGTAAATTTGGTTCTTCGGTTTGTGTTATGCAATGGACGGGGGTTATAAGGGATGGAACCCTTATAGAGAGAGACATTTGGCGATTTTTATCAATTGTTTTTGCTCTAAAGCGAACTAATCAATTAAGTCTCTTGCCAGATAAGGATTTAGTCAATTTATGCCC
>NZ_JAPZRB010000591.1:0-3538 GCF_027531105.1 Microcystis sp. LE18-22.4A | reverse complement strand
ACCCGAATCTTAACCCTATTAAATAGGAGTCTAATTACCATGGCTAAAATTCATATTTCCGATCTACAGGTGAACTCTTTTCAAGAATCTCTTGAAACTGCGATCAATCGCGCGATCGAGACTCGCAACATTCAAGGCGGTTTTGCACAAGCACTGCTAAAACCACCAACAATACTAGGAAAAATAATTCGTCCGCCCATCACTGTCGGACTTATCTACCAACCGATCCTCCCATCACTCCCGAATATTAAGCAAGGACCCATTTTATAGCGGTTTTCAGTCTAATAAGGTATAGTAAATCCCTTGATAGATAGGCGTTTCAGCGTTTCAATCGGGACTCACTTCTGTGAAAACCGCTATAACCGCCTATCGTTAGATTAGCTGAATCTCCCCCGTCGCGGGAGTTGGGGGGTGTTGCCTCTTGCAAGAGTGCCTCATCTCCACAAGCAATTTAAATGCTGAACAGCTTATCTACCAACCGTATCCTCCCATCACTCTCAAATTCTAACAGGAGTTAACTTATGGCTCTCGAACAAGTTCACGCTTTTTATCAAAAAGTCGCCTCCGATGAATCCTTCCGTTCCCGAATCCAATCGGTGAATAGCAAAGAAGAATGCAGCGAGATCGTCAAAGCTGCGGGGTTCGATTTCACACCACAGGAATTCGAGGAATACACCGCACGACTTCTAGAGTCCGATCGCCCCGATGAAGAAATTAAAGATTTAAGCGAGGAAGATTTAGCGGCGGTCGCAGGTGGATTTATCGACGGTGTTCGATTTCGTCCGATGTACGGTCTGCCACCCAACCGCAAGCCTAAATGGCCTATTCCAGGTGACGGAATCGTTCGACCGATGTACGGATTACCGGCAGATCGTTTCGTATGATTTCTAATCCCAATCGACTCATAAATTTTATCGAGTATTAAACTTCTAAGGAGCTAACTATGTCTTTTGATCGCACCCCGAATTTTACCGAAAAACTAGCAACCGATCCCGATTTTCGTTTAAAGGTTTTGGACGAAATCGCTAACGATGACGAACTCAAAACCCTAACCGAAGAAGACTTAAAAGCGATCGTCGGGGGATGGCTGAACCAACACCAAATCCAAATATACGGCTCTCCTTATCCGCGTGATTTGCTCCTAAACATAAACATAGGAGAATTCCAATGACCGAATACCGTCGCATCAGCTACGCCGTCTGGGAAATTACCCTGAAATGTAACCTCGCCTGTCAGCATTGCGGTTCCCGCGCCGGCCACACCCGTAGCCACGAACTTACCACTGAAGAGGCCCTCGATCTCGTCCGTCAACTGGCCGAAGTGGGCATCAAAGAAGTTACCCTGATCGGGGGAGAAGCCTTCCTCCGTCCCGACTGGCTCGATATCGCCCGGGCGATTACCAACGCAGGCATGATCTGCGGTGTCACCACCGGCGGCTACGGCATCACCCTCGACACCGCCCACAAGATGAAAGACGCGGGGATCAAAGTCGTCTCCGTCTCCGTGGACGGATTAGAGGCTACCCACGATCGCCTGCGGGGGAAACCAGGTTCGTGGCAATGGGCTTTCCGCACCATGGGCCACCTAAAACAAGCCGGTATCCCCTTCGGTTGCAATACCCAGATAAATCGTCTTTCTGCCCCCGAATTTCCCCGAATCTACGAAAAAATCCGCGATGCGGGCGTATTCGCCTGGCAGATCCAGTTAACCGTCCCGATGGGTAACGCCGCCGATAACTCGGAAATTCTCCTGCAACCCTACGAACTCCTAGAACTATACCCGATGGTCGCCCGTGTCACCGAGCGAGCGCGACGCGAGGGGGTAGACGTACAACCGGGCAACAATATCGGCTATTACGGCCCCTACGAACGTTTATTGCGGGGAGGGGATGCGTGGACATTCTGGCAGGGCTGTAGTGCCGGACTGGCGGCACTGGGTATCGAGGCCGACGGAGCGATCAAAGGCTGTCCCTCCCTTCCCACCGCAGCCTATACCGGGGGCAATATCCGCGATCGCTCCCTGCGCCAGATTATCGAAGAGGCCGAAGAACTGCGCTTCAACCTCGGTGCGGGAACCCCGAAGGGAACCGATCATCTCTGGGGATTCTGTAAAACCTGCGAGTTCGCCGAACTCTGCCGCGGTGGTTGTAGTTGGACGGCTCATGTTTTCTTCGATCGCCGCGGCAATAACCCCTACTGTCACCACCGGGCCTTAAAACAAGCGGAGAAGGGAATCCGAGAGAGATTCTACCTCGATCGCCCTGCAGCGGGAATTCCCTTCGATAACGGCCAATTCGCGCTGGTAGAAGAACCCTTCCATTCTCCCCTAGCCAATGATCCCCTCGCCTTCAGTGCCGACGCGATCCAATGGCCAGAAAGCTGGCAAAACAAAACCCCCGTACTCACCCCCACAATCTAACCGTCACTAACCCCACCCTAAAAGGGACGGGGCTTGCCTAGACCAATTTAGGCGACGCAAGTAGAGACTACCGCATCGAGACACAATCTGGCACAGACTTCCGAATACTTCCCTAGTTCGGATTCCCTCTAAGCTTTATTGGTAAAGCGTTGTTAGACAAGACATCTTGATTGTGTTGCGGAAAGGGACTTTAACTTTACTCTTAAGGATTATCTCCATGGCAAGAGTTCCTGTTATCTCAAAAGAGGGAAAACCGTTAATGCCCACCAAACCCAGTCGGGCCAGACGGTGGATTAAAGAAGGAAAAGCTATCGGTAAATTCAACGACTTAGGTATTTTCTATGTCCAGCTAACCACTGAATCCTCTAACAACAAAACCCAACCGATTGCCATTGGTATTGACCCGGGTAAATTATTCTCTGGAATTGGCGTTCAATCCTCCCTTTTTACTCTTTGGAAGGCTCACTTAGAACTTCCTTTTAAACGAGTAAAAGAGCGCCTGGACAATAGACGGTTAATGCGAAGAGGACGTAGAAAAAGACGGATTAACCGCCAACTTTCTTTTAATCTAAGAGCGCATCGACAAAAACGATTCTCAAATAGAAAACAAGGAAAATTAGCTCCCTCAATCAGAGCTAATCGTCAACTTGAACTTCGAGTCGTTTCCGAACTAACCAAAATCTATCCAATTACCGATATTTACTTTGAGTACATCAAAGCCGATATTGATCTAACTTCTGGTAGAAAAGGGGCTAAGTCTGGAAAAGGTTTCTCGTCGGTTATGGTCGGACAGAAATGGGCAATTGAGCAACTGTCTCAATTGGCAACAGTCCATACTCGCTTTGGTTGGCAAACCTCTAATCTCAGAAAATATTTGGGACTAGAAAAGTCCAAAAATAAAGCAGAACAATCACCAGAAAGCCATGCTAACGATGGCATTGCTCTTGCCTGTTTTCAGTTTTTAGATTATTGGCCATTTCACAATTCTAATAGTCATGGATATGATTGGAAGGGTTTCGTTGAAGTAACAAACGCTCCTTTCGCTGTCATCAAACGTCCTCCTATTAGTCGTCGTCAACTTCACCTAATGGTTTTTTCTAAAGGTGGTAAACGACGTAAA
>NZ_JAPZRB010000375.1:0-2544 GCF_027531105.1 Microcystis sp. LE18-22.4A | reverse complement strand
TCAATAAGATTTGATGACCCAACGATTAAGCCTTTACCAGTAACAGATAAAGCCATTGGAATTGACTTAGGAATTAGTAGCCTCGTGATTACCAGCGATGGTGACAAAGTATCTAATCCCAAGCATTTTAAAAAGCATTATCGGAGACTGCGAAAGGCCCAAAAAAGCCTTTCTAGAAAACAGAAAGGGTCAAAAAATCGGGAAAAAGCAAGAATCAAAGTAGCCAAGATTCACGCTCAAATCACCGATAGCAGAAAAGACCATTTACATAAGCTAACCACTCAATTAGTTCGGGAAAACCAAACGATTGTGGTTGAGAATTTAGCCGTCAAGAATATGGTCAAAAACCCCAAGTTATCTCAGGCAATATCTGATGTAAGCTGGGGAGAAATCACTCGGCAGTTAGCCTATAAATGCCGTTGGTACGGCAGAAATTACATCGAAATAGATAGATGGTTTCCTAGCTCTAAAAGGTGTAGTAATTGCGGGTATATTGCTGAGAAAATGCCGTTAAATATTCGAGAGTGGGACTGTCCAGACTGTGGAACACACCATGACCGAGATATTAACGCTAGTAAAAACATTTTGGCCGCAGGGCTTGCGGTGTCAGTCTGTAGAGCGACCATAAGACCAGAACATAGTAAATCTGTTAAGGCAGGTGCGAAAAATCCTTCGGGACAGAAGCAGAAACTCAAATCGTGAGGTTTGGGAATCGCCGTCCGTTTACGGCGGTGAGGATGTCAATGTTACATTAATTCTGCGCCAACCCCTGTCAACCCCAATCACCGATAAAATAGGGATGAAGTGTTAAGTAGCTTGAGTGTTTATGCAGTCTCCCGAACCGTTCGATACTAAATATACCCCAGAGGAAGTGGAAGTGGAAATCGAAACCGACGATTTTCCCCCCGTTGCTACCCCGGTTAGTTTCGCTGCCACTCTCGAAAAAGTGAAAACTTGGTACGGCAGCCTGTCCACACCGGCACAGGTAGTCGTGGCAGTGGCGGGGGTTTTTGTGGCTCTTTCGATTTTAACGGCGATTTTACGGCTAGTTAGCGCAGTTTTAAGCGCTTTAATCCTTGCCGCTATCGTTTATCTCATCTATCGTTACATCCTCAAACCGAAAGTTTAGTTGGCTATGCACATTTTCTGTTCAATGTCAAGAGTTTAATTGATAAAAAAAATTTATGGAAGAAGCGGACACCAGAGATATCTTGGGGGAAAATGTGGCTAAGTTGGGACTGGCCCAGATCCAGCGTCATCTATTTCTCTGCTGCGATCAGACTAAGCCAAAATGCTGTGACAAGGAAGAAGGGTTAGAAGTGTGGGATTATTTAAAGAAGCGGTTAAGTGAATTACAACTTGATCGCCCCAGCACCGACCGTCCTGGCTGTATTTTTCGCACTAAAGCCAACTGTTTGCGGGTTTGTAGCCAAGGTCCGATTTTATTAGTGTACCCGGAAGGAGTCTGGTATGGAAGGGTAAACAAGGAAGCGATCGAAAGAATTATCCAAGAACACCTAATCGGTAATCAAATCGTCACCGAATATGCTTTTCTTCGCCACGATTTACCGGCAATTTCTCTGAACTGTCCAGAAGAAGAACCCGAAACAATAGAGGAAAACAGGGTTAAAACTAGCTGAAACACAATTAACTACACATATCTAACTACCTGTTGCCTCTTGCCTGTCGATCCTTTGTCCGTCTCCATTCCCCCAACCCTGCAGCCCAGAAAATACCGATGAAAGAGACCAACAAAGACAATAAACAACTTTTATTAATCGACGATGACCCAAATTTAATACTTTTGGTGAAGGATTATCTAGAGTTTCGTGGTTATAGGGTGACAACCGCAGAAAACGGTCGGGAGGCCCTGGCAATCCTCGAACGCGGGGCAAATGCTGCCAAGGCACGGGAAATGCCCGATATGATTATCTGTGATCTGATGATGCCGGAAATGGACGGTTATGCCTTCCTCGAAAAAATTCGTCAGGACAGTCGTTTTAGTTGCATTCCCGTGATCTTTCTCTCCCCTAAGGGTCAAAGTCAGGACAAGGTAACAGGTGTAACCGCCGGGGCCGATTTTTATATGGTTAAACCCTTTGAACCGGAAGAATTAGTGGCCCTGGTGGAGTCTTCCCTTAAACAAGCGGGCAGGTTGCTGAAACGCAGCACCCGCATCCATTCCCCGGATGTCACCCCTGTTCAAGTCCAGGGTAATGTGGAATTAACCCCAACGGAATTAAAAGTAGTACAATTGGTCGCACAAGGACTGGCTAATCGGGAAATCGCCGCAAAACTCAATGTTAGTCAACGGACAATCGAAAGTCATGTGTCGAATATGCTTCATAAAACCGGTCTTCATAATCGCACGGAATTGAGCCAGTGGGCGATCGAAAGTAATAAGCTGTTGACTATCTAGGGTCTGCTGAAAAAGTTTTTCGTGGGGACAGGGTGTGGGGTGTGGGGTGTGGGGTGTAGGGTTTTACCGATTCTCATCTGGTCAATTACCTAATTTTCAGAGAAAAAGTCCCAGAATTTTCCCCC
>NZ_JAPZRB010000215.1:0-3549 GCF_027531105.1 Microcystis sp. LE18-22.4A | reverse complement strand
GCCAAGCTTTTCTGGTCGGAACCCCCTAAGCCGAGTTTTCAAGGTGCTGCGCCGTCCACTTGGTTTTCGAGACTGGCCTTTTAATTCTAACGTAAAGCCAACCTAGAACGGCGGGGTTTCAGACCCAAAATTTCCGATGATACTACCATGATCATTATTTCTAGGGAGACAGGGAAAGTTTAATAACTTGTTCCCTGTGTCTCTACCCTAGAACCAGTTTGATAATTGTCTTCTACTCAAAGTCTTTGCGTCCGGGGTTACGGGTAGGATCGCCGGAAAGGAAGCCAAAGATAAAAAGTAAGACAAAGAAGGAAACAACGATATAAACGGCGATTTTTAGGGTTAACATTACTAAGACGTTCTCCTTAGACTAGATTAATTCAATAACAGGGGTGAGCATACCTTGACCTACTTTACCCTATTTGAGTGATCCCTGAACAGAGAAAAGCGATCGGTCTTCAGTCGTCAGCCTACTGTTTACTGGGTACTGATCACTGAAAATACGACTAAATAGCCTATTTTTAGCTAATTTATGAATAATATCGGTAAATTGTATGTGGTGGGAACGCCGATCGGTAATTTAGACGATCTGACTTTCCGGTCCCTGGCAACTCTCAAAAAAGTCTCTCTAATTGCTGCCGAAGATACCAGACACACTGGCAAATTATTGCAGCATTTTGATATTCCAACCCCTCAAATTAGTTACCACGAACATAATCGTCTTTCCCGTCTCGATGAGTTATTAAATATTCTCAGCCAAGGTCAGGATATCGCCTTGGTTACTGATGCGGGAATGCCGGGGATTTCTGACCCGGGTTATGAGTTAATTAAAGCTTGTATAGAAGCTAAGATCGAAGTGGTTCCCATCCCCGGAGTAACGGCGGTAATTACTGCTTTAGCGGTGTCGGGATTACCCACGGAAAGATTCTGTTTTGAAGGATTTCTTCCTGGTAAGGAAAAGCTGAGACAAGAGTGCTTAGAGAGTTTAAAAACTGAAACGAGAACGATGGTTTTTTATGAAGCTCCTCACAAACTTATTAAGACTTTGGAGGATTTACGAGAAACTTTCGGCCCAACGAGAAAGATAGTTTTAGGTCGGGAATTAACCAAGCTTTACGAAGAAATTTGGCGAGGAACTGTCGCCGAGGCGATTAATTTATATCGAGAGAATAAAACTCCTAAAGGGGAATTTACAATCGTAGTTATGGGCAACGATCAGTTCGATACTATCCAATTATCCGACGAGGAATTAAAACGGGAATTAAAACAAATTATCGAAGGAGGAGTTAATCGATCGCAAGCCAGCAGACAATTAGCACAGGTTACTAATTTGTCCCGCAGTCGTTTATATAAATTAGCCTTAGAAATTTGATGATTATCAATTTTTATTCCCACCGCTAACCCTCGATTACTTAGCTGATTGAAGTAACAAAATTCCCCCGGCAGTTAATCCTAAAATATTGGGCAACCAAGCGGCCATCAAGGGGGTTAAAACTCCGCCAATGCCTAAGGAACTGGTGACAAAAGATAGGAGATAATAGGAGAAAATTAGGACAATACAAATACCGAAACTGGTGGCTTTATTAGAATTTTGGGGACGTAATCCCAAGGCTGCCCCAATCATCCCAAAAACTAAACAAACAAAGGGTAAAGATATTTTCTGCTCGATTTGAACCTGTAGTTTTCTAATTTTGGTAGGATTGCCGCTTAATTGCAGTATTTTTAGGTATTCCTGCGCTTGTCTCAGGGTCATTTCTGAACCATCTCGGCCTCGAAAAGCTAAATCTAACGGGGTACGCGGTAGGGCTAATTGTTGATGTTGAAAGCGGACAATATTACGATAGGAACCATTAGGATCAATTAGATAAATTGTGCCGTTATAAAAATCCCAGATATTTTTTTCAATATTCCAAGAAGCTGATTCTGAGGTAATAATTTGATTAACTTCCGGTTGGGTGCGATCGAGAATGGTTAAACCTAGCATCTCTTGACCGTTAAATCTTTCGGCATAAAATAACCTTCTTAATACCGTTTGGGGTTCCCCTCCATCCGGTTGCCGCACTTTGCCGTATTCAGGATAAATAATATTATCTTCAATAAAAGATTTGCGATTTGGTCGCAGAGCTTTGGTCATGGTAGCATTAGCTTCATAACTGGCAGCCGGAGCCACATAATCATTAAAAACGTAGGTTAATCCCGTCACTATTAAACTTAGCACAATGGCGGGAATTATTAGGCGATAAACACTAATTCCAATACTTTTCAAAGCAATTAATTCGCTATCACTGGCTAAACGACTGTAGGCCATTAAAGCCGCTAAAAGTATCGACATGGGAAAGGCTAAAACGATAAACTCTGGCATTTTTAATAAGAGAATTTTTAAGGCCAAAGCAAAAGGTAAACCCGATTCAGTAATCCGTCGCACTAAATCAAATAAAGTACCGATCGCCACTCCCAAAGAAGTGAATAAACCCATACCAAATAAAAAGGGCAATAATAACTCGACAAAAATATAGCGGTCTAAGATGCTAAATCCGGGTATTCTACTTAAATTTCCTTGCCAATTGCCAACTTTCATGATATAACTGATGCAGCGATTTTTATTAATAACAATTATCGGAAAAAATTATCACCCAAATAATACTGACGCACCAGAGGATTATTATAAAGTTCTTCGCCACTTCCCGCCGCTAAAATCTGCCCTTCGCGCATAATATAAGCCCGATTAGTGATAGCCAAAGTTTCTCGCACATTGTGATCGGTAATTAAAATTCCCATCTGACGCTCCCTTAAACCGGCGATCATCGCTTGAATCTCGGACACGGCGATCGGATCCACCCCGGCGAAAGGTTCATCTAATAATAAAAATCTCGGTCCGTTGACTCCCACCGCTAAAGCGCGAGCTAATTCCGTCCTTCTTCTTTCTCCTCCGGAAACGTAGGCTCCTTTAGTGCGAACAATCTTATCGAGGCGAAATTCTTTTAATAAATCATAGAGACGATTTGCCCGTTGGGAAAAGGGAACCCCCGACTGTTCTAGGGCTAACTGAATATTTTCTGATACAGTTAAATAACGAAAAATACTGGCCTGCTGCGTCAGATAGCCAATACCCAGACGCGCCCTTTGATTAAGGGGTAATTTGGTAATTTCTTTTTGATCGAGCCAAACGCGCCCTTGATTCGGTTTAATTAATCCCGTGGCGATATAAAAAGTTGTGGTTTTCCCCGCACCATTTGGTCCCAATAACCCGACAATTTCCCCCGGGGCAACAGTAATACTCACCCGGTTAACCACGAGCCTTTTACCGTAGGATTTATGGATATTTTCTAATACTAAAGTCATCTTTATCCGGTGTTGGGGTGTGGGGTGTGGGGTGTGGGGTGTGGGGTGTAGGGTGTGGGGTGTGGGGTGTAGGGTGTAGGGTGTGGGGTGTGGGGTGTGGGGTGTAGGGTGTAGGGTGTAGGGTGTAGGGTGTGGGGTGTGGAAAGAATAAATAAAAATAATCTCCTGTCTCCTGAATACTGTCTCCTGAATACTGTCTCCTGAATA
>NZ_JAPZRB010000458.1:0-1027 GCF_027531105.1 Microcystis sp. LE18-22.4A | reverse complement strand
AACAGTTTTGCAAGCTCGCTTGGGTGAAGTTCCTTTAGATGTGGAACAATACCTGAATAAAGTTTCGGTACTATCTACATTACAAGAGATTGTTAAATTAGCAGCTACCGCTAATTCTCTCGCAGAATTTAAGCAGTCTTTCGCAAGAATCCAATAATCTTATCCTAATATCTAGAAAACGGGTTTCTCGAAGGAACCCGTTTTCTTGTATAAATGTTAATTTTTGTCATAGCACCCTTGAAAGATTGGCGATTTTTTGCATAAAATAGCACCAGTCGTCTTTTGCGTTCAATGTCATGACTTCTACCCTGTTGCCGAGCCTTCCTGCTGTTTACGATATTTTGTTCGATTTCGCTCAATCTGATGACTTTTGGGCAAATTTAGAAACTGCTTTTGGCACAAGTTATGATGTGGTTAAAGCGACGCAATTACGACAGCAGTGGCAAAGTCGAGATTTTAGTCAACTTCCCCCTATTACAGTTAAAAACCTTGGCAATTCAGGGATTTTCGGCGCATATTCCAGCAGTATTAATAAGATTTATATCTCTCAAACCCTGATTGATTCGGGGGACGCTACCACCCTCAAAGCGGTGTTATTAGAAGAAATTGGGCATTTTATCGACGCGCAAATCAACAGCAGCGATACGCCGGGGGATGAGGGGCAGTTATTTTCGGCGTTGGTGCGGGGAGAAGTGCTGACGGAGGCGGAAATCGCGGCGATACGAGAGGAAAATGACGCGGCGACTATTACCGTTGATGGGCAAGCGATTAGTGTGGAAATGGCATCCATCCCCAAAATTACCATCGCCCCCGGCACCAACCCGGTAGAAGGGGGAACCGTCGGCACCTTTATCATTACCCTAGACACCCCCGCGCCCACGGGTGGGATAGTCGTCAACTTCAACACCACCGGCAGTACCGCCACCATTCTCGCCGACTATTCCCTCACTGCTGGCACAAATATCACCGCAGTAACCGCCAACACCTTCACCATCGCCGCCGGAGCCACCACCGCCACCCTCAACGT
>NZ_JAPZRB010000198.1:0-3176 GCF_027531105.1 Microcystis sp. LE18-22.4A | reverse complement strand
GTGGTCGAGGGAATCAATAATAAACTTAAACTAATAAAACGGAGAGGCTATGGCTTGAGAAACTTTCGGAATTTTTGGGTTAGAAGTATGTTGTCTTGGCATCTTGTCTGTTGATTTAGCATAAAGAGTAACGAAGAGCCCTAAGAAGTTAAAAGTTGTTGTCTGGGTGTGCTCCGACCCCGGCTCCGACTCGTTTCCATTAATTAAACTTGCTAAGAAGTTAAAAGCGGTAGCTCAAGTCGGGACCTTTCCCGTGTGACAACAGTTTCCATTAATTAAACTTGCTAAGAAGTTAAAAGTTACCCCCTTGGGTACGCCCCATAGTACTTGTGTTTCCATTAATTAAACTTGCTAAGAAGTTAAAAGACTGCTGGTCGCTGCAGGCAGTATAGTTTATACAATAAAATTGTTTCCATTAATTAAACTTGCTAAGAAGTTAAAAGCATTCTTGTCGTCGGATCAATTCCAGGGTCAGCTTTGGTTTCCATTAATTAAACTTGCTAAGAAGTTAAAAGTTATTATCGCAATAGTTACAACGCTGTATTGCGATAAAATGTCGTTTCCATTAATTAAACTTGCTAAGAAGTTAAAAGCATTCTTGTCGTCGGGTCATTTCCAGGGGCAACTTTTGGTTTCCATTAATTAAACTTGCTAAGAAGTTAAAAGACACAACAAGTCCCGATAATATACGGGAAGTTTACTCTCTGTTTCCATTAATTAAACTTGCTAAGAAGTTAAAAGACGAAAAGCCAAAGCTTAAGCCCAAGCCCAAGCAGGTTTCCATTAATTAAACTTGCTAAGAAGTTAAAAGAAATCGTCAGAGTGGAATCTGGAGGCTCGCTACATGGGGGTTTCCATTAATTAAACTTGCTAAGAAGTTAAAAGATGACGTTAAATCCGCCAAATGGACTCTGGAGGATCGCTACATGGGGTTTCCATTAATTAAACTTGCTAAGAAGTTAAAAGTAGCAAAAGAGTGCCTCGAGTACGAGGAACTCGATGTTTCCATTAATTAAACTTGCTAAGAAGTTAAAAGATTGTCAATAACATGCTGCAAAACAACGCAATCAAGTTTCCATTAATTAAACTTGCTAAGAAGTTAAAAGAAATCACAGAATTCGGGAAGTTCCTCGTGAACCTTATCCGTTTCCATTAATTAAACTTGCTAAGAAGTTAAAAGTTGTTTATTTGTTCTGCAGCCTTTGTTATTCACTGCGTTTCCATTAATTAAACTTGCTAAGAAGTTAAAAGACAGCAACAAGATCGGCGAACTCACTGGCGAGGCGAAAGCCATCCGTCAAGTTTCCATTAATTAAACTTGCTAAGAAGTTAAAAGAAGGAGCGAGCTTGCTCCTTAGAAACCGAAAAGGAATGTTTTGTTTCCATTAATTAAACTTGCTAAGAAGTTAAAAGCGTTTTGGCAGCAATATATCTGTCTGATATGAGTTGTTTCCATTAATTAAACTTGCTAAGAAGTTAAAAGGTTCTTGTGGTTATTTCTGTCGGTCCTTGCCGGCGTTATGATTGTTTCCATTAATTAAACTTGCTAAGAAGTTAAAAGACCGACTGGAATCTCAACGTAGGATTCCTTGGCGGTAGTGTTTCCATTAATTAAACTTGCTAAGAAGTTAAAAGAATGGTTTCAGGGTTGAGAGTTTGGAAGCTGTAAAAGAGTTTCCATTAATTAAACTTGCTAAGAAGTTAAAAGTCCTACAAGCAATCGCGGAGGGACTGGGAATCACCAAACGTTTCCATTAATTAAACTTGCTAAGAAGTTAAAAGGTTTCCTTGAGAAAGGAGAGACTCTGAGTCCCTCGTTTCCATTAATTAAACTTGCTAAGAAGTTAAAAGCCGCAAGCACTGTGGGAGATACTTCGTTCTCTTCAGAGTTTCCATTAATTAAACTTGCTAAGAAGTTAAAAGTAATCTTATGCCTAACAATAGCACTCGCAGTAGTGCTATGTTTCCATTAATTAAACTTGCTAAGAAGTTAAAAGAGAACTAAAAAACATGGGAAGACTAAACCCGTCGGATAAAAGAGTTTCCATTAATTAAACTTGCTAAGAAGTTAAAAGCTTGATGATTACGCTTTTACTGTTAAACAGCGTAGGTTTCCATTAATTAAACTTGCTAAGAAGTTAAAAGGTCCTACAAGCCCTCGCCGAGGGACTGGGAATCACCAAACGTTTCCATTAATTAAACTTGCTAAGAAGTTAAAAGCTGGGCTTTAATGTTGGTATTGTGGGTAGCTTGCACCGTTTCCATTAATTAAACTTGCTAAGAAGTTAAAAGTCAGAGAAAAAAGTCCTGAGGGAATTCGGTTTCGATATGTTTCCATTAATTAAACTTGCTAAGAAGTTAAAAGCCAAGCGCGATTTAAACCAATTTCTACAGGCAGAAAATGTTTCCATTAATTAAACTTGCTAAGAAGTTAAAAGCCCGTTTCGATGGGCATGACCGGTGGTTGCAACGTGTGGTTTCCATTAATTAAACTTGCTAAGAAGTTAAAAGGAAGACACTAAAGGCTTGTGGGCCTTTGGTTTTCTTCGTTTCCATTAATTAAACTTGCTAAGAAGTTAAAAGAAAAAATGAAAAACCTCACTGATGAGCAATTGTATCGGTTTCCATTAATTAAACTTGCTAAGAAGTTAAAAGTTGGACAGGAGTAAAAACCATGCAGCCAATAACAACAGCTGTTTCCATTAATTAAACTTGCTAAGAAGTTAAAAGTTTCCATTGTTGGCGGGGTCGCAATTGGATTGTTCTTATGGGTAGACGATTGTTTCCATTAATTAAACTTGCTAAGAAGTTAAAAGGGTTTGTGATTAACCAACAGGTAAGCGAGCAAAAACGTTTCCATTAATTAAACTTGCTAAGAAGTTAAAAGTATACACGCCCTACAATCCGAGTGTCCGTATTTCAGTTTCCATTAATTAAACTTGCTAAGAAGTTAAAAGCCATTCGTTAGTCCGTTTGGATTCAGTCGAATCCAAGTTTCCATTAATTAAACTTGCTAAGAAGTTAAAAGGTGAAAAGGGGAGCAAGTCAGTTTTGTCAGAACATAAATACTATTCAATAGCTAAAGACTGTTATTTAGGTAAGCACAGCGGTGTTTAAGCACTTGAGGGATATTTTCTTCATTCCACTGGGCTCCAGAAATTTTCAGTCGTCGGTCA
>NZ_JAPZRB010000429.1:0-1011 GCF_027531105.1 Microcystis sp. LE18-22.4A | reverse complement strand
ACACCAGAACAAGAGTCGCTATTGCGGCGCACATTGGGCTGTGTAAGATTAGTTTACAACAAAGCTCTCCACGAACGAACACAAGCATGGTACGAAAAGCAAGAAAGAGTAGGCTACGCTCAAACTTCTTCAATGCTAACTGATTGGAAAAAACAAGAAGAATTAGACTTTTTAAACGAAGTTAGCTGTGTACCTTTACAACAAGGGTTAAGACATCTACAAACAGCTTTCACTAATTTCTTTGCTGGTCGTACTAAGTATCCTAACTTTAAGAAAAAACATCAGGGAGGAAGTGCCGAATTTACCAAATCTGCTTTTAAGTTCAAAGACAAACAAATCTATTTAGCTAAATGCACAGAACCTTTACCTATTCGATGGTCAAGACAAATACCAGAAAGCTGTGACCCAAGTACAGTAACAGTCAGATTACATCCTTCTGGACGTTGGCATATCTCAATTAGATTTGATGACCCAACGATTAAGCCTCTACCAGTAACAGATAAAGCCATCGGAATTGACTTAGGAATTAGTAGCCTCGTGATTACCAGCGATGGCGATAAAGTATCTAATCCTAAGCATTTTAAGAAACATTATCAGAGGTTGCGAAAAGCACAAAAAAATCTTTCTAGAAAACAGAAAGACTCAAAGAATCGAGAAAAGGCAAAAATCAAAGTAGCCAAAATTCACGCTCAAATCACCGATAGCAGGAAAGACCATTTACACAAGCTAACCACTCAATTAGTCCGTGAAAACCAAACGATTGTGGTTGAGAATTTAGCCGTCAAGAATATGGTCAAAAACCCGAAATTATCTCAGGCAATATCTGACGTTAGTTGCCCCCCCCTTGCCCCCCCGACCCCCCCGATGTCGGTAGGGCTGTTTCATTCTCCCATCAGAATATCAAAAGTAAAAGCGATCACTGTCAGGTAAAATGAGGAGTGACCGGCAACTTTTCAAATATATGTTGAGCTTAATAGAAAAACTGAAACAAGTCAAGGACTTTCGGAAAGA
>NZ_JAPZRB010000291.1:0-2705 GCF_027531105.1 Microcystis sp. LE18-22.4A | reverse complement strand
TTTGTGGAAGCCTTGGCAGCTTTTCGGACAGCGATGTCTTTCCGTTTCTTTGAGTGGCTGACCGAGAATCGGGATGTGTTTGCCGCTTACAAAGCCAGTTTAGGCTTTGTTTGGGCTTGAAATTTGTTTAAGTCTCATTAGGCAGCGATCAATGACGAAAGATTAACGGAAACGTAAGAAAGTATCGAGAACGGCCAACTTTAATTAAGGTCAATATTCTGTTTAGATGTTAGTCACGACGATTGAAAATTGGTATATAATTCAACTAATTACAAATCGTTATCTTGAGGGGCTTTGCCATCGGGAGTGCAGATGACTTACCTATCCCAAAAACCTCTGATATTCGAGGATTTTTTACAAAAATATGGCAATGAATTTCGCTATGAATTAGCCGATGGAGAATTAATCGATATGGAACCGACCGGGCCGCATGAAACGGTTAGCGGTAAAATAGCGACCCACATCGGTATGGCTTTAATTAAAGCGCGAAAACCTTGGTTCATTCCCCGAACCTGTCTGATCCGCCCTTTTACCGACGCGGCCACGGCTCGTCGTCCCGATGTTGTCGTTCTCGATGAGACTGTTCTCGCTCTAGAACCCTTGTGGGACAAAGAACCTGTAATTACCCTACCCCGATCGATTCAATTAGTTGTCGAGGTGGTCAGTAGCAATTGGGAGACCGATTACGCTCGTAAGGTCGAAGAATACGCGCTTTTTGGAATTCCTGAATATTGGATCGTCGATTATCGCGGATTAGGAGGAATTGCCTTTATCGGCAAACCCAAACAACCCACTTTTACCGTCTGCCAACTACTTGATGAAGTTTATCGGCAACAACAATACCGTTTGGGAGAATTGATTTCCTCTCCTATTTTTCCTGATCTTCAACTCTCTCTCAACGATGTTATGCCTCGTTGATTTGACACTCCCGTTGCACGACAGAAATTTTCCATCCTTTTACCGAAATTCCTCCTTACAATGATAGTTGGAAATTAGGAGATTTATTCTTATCATCGAGAAGTCAGTTAACTTTTATTTATGATTTAATCGAAGAATGGGAATTTGAGATAGTCTGGGAAAATGTAGCCCTCTAAATGAAGAAAGTCAAAAGCTTGTCCTACTAAATTAGTACGGCAACCTCCTGAACAGTATGGAGATGAAAATTATTAAATTTTATTCTATTTTGATGTCAACTCTTATCAGGGAATTTCTCTGTGAGAGTTTTGCCAAAATAATATTGACACCAAAACTCGGCAATTTCTGCGACTAAAGGAGCGGATTCAGAAGTTAGTCCACTGCCACAGCTTGAGTTATAGCGTTCAGCATAATCTCTCGCCATTTGGTAACTCCAATAAGGATAATCTGAACTTGTCATACAGCGCAGGGCATCTTCAATTATTAAGGCATATTTGTTATTGATGACACGAATTGGTGTTCCAAATCTTATGTGTCTTTCCCAACCTTGAATTTGTTCTAGTTGGGTTAACAATTTATACAAATCCTGCCGTTTATCTGGAGTTGGATATTCTAGGTAATCTTCCATTTTTTCAACAGTATGGTTAATTAGTTGGCAGTGTTCTGTCCAGGCTTCTTCTCCAAGAAAAGACCTGGTAGTTTGATTAGATTCCATCTGTTTGACTACCAATTTAGCTAGGTACAGCGCAAAATTAGCGGCGGCTTCTTCGTCTTGGCAAAGACTTTTGAGACTGGTGAGCCTTGTGACATTGAGGGCATATTTGGTTTGGTATAGTTCCCTCGCTGTCTCAGCCAATTTGCGAATTTTAGGAGCAATATTCTTATTAATTTTAGTATCCATTATTCGTTTCTCATTATTTTTATTATACCTTTTAACAGTTCTTCGTTACTTGTTATGGTTCGATCAGAGGGCATAAATTGACTAAATCCTTATCTGGCAACAGACTTAATTGATTAGTTCGCTCTAGATAAAAACAATTGACAAAAATCGCTAAATGCCTTTCTCTATAAGAGTTCTATCTCTTATAACTCCCCTCCATTGCATAAGACAAACCGAAGAACCTGTTACATTTGATAAATTGAGGAGTTGATTAAAATTTATCCAGATAACCCACCTCCTGTTCTGTATTATTATTATACCATCCTCACACACAACCTAGAAGAGTCTTCAATTTCTCAAGTCCTTACCTAGCTTACTCTTGAGTGGCTTTATTCTAAACTCCAGTCTCTATCCGAATAAGGAAGGCATTGATTAGGGAAAGAGGTCATTCCGAGAGATTTATAGAATTATCTTGATTCTATTTTTCTTGGGATTTGCCTGATGATAACCATCGTTAACGACTTTCTCAATTTGTCTAACTTCCAACAAGCTTGGTTGAAAGTCAAAGAAAATAACGGTTGTGCGGGAGTTGACGCTGAAACCATTGATGATTTTGCTCAAAATCAAGATTTTAATCTTGTTCAAATATTGGGACTTAAACAAATTTCAAGCCCAAACAAAGCCTAAACTGCCTTTGTAAGCGGCAAACACATCCCGATTCTCGGTCAGCCACTCAAAGAAACGGAAAGACATCGCTGTCCGAAAAGCTTCCAAGGCTTCCACAAAAGTGTTTAAAGGTCGATTCGCCCACTGCCTTTGCAATCCCCCAGTTAACTTATGCCACAGGATAAATGTATAGGCACAAAACACCAGGATAAAATGACGAAGTAAGCTTCGTTTATCCCTGACT
>NZ_JAPZRB010000632.1:0-2347 GCF_027531105.1 Microcystis sp. LE18-22.4A | reverse complement strand
AGCCACTCTTAATCGTGTCTTGGAACGAAATAGAGGCTTTTAAAGACTGCGTACATGGAGAATTAAAACAAGAATTACCCTCGAAAAGCCTATTTTTCCACTAAGTATTTATGCTCATTGCAAAGGTGAGATGCTCCCTTTTAGCAGCTCTTCTAAGATAGTAGGGTTAGTCATTTTGCCGATTATCTCTTCAATTTCTGAAGAAATCTGTCCAAACCGCACAGTTAAAACTGTTTTTATGTCATCGCGGCTTTTTTCTAACGCGCCAATTTCCTTGCCAATTTCCTTACCCTGTTCTATCCCTCGTAACTCCATATTACTCATTAAAGGCATGGTTCTTTCCTCCTCAAATTGTTTGATTTTACTTTCTAAGCTTGACTGCAATTCAGTTGATAAAGTCATCATATTGTCGATGATTTCAAACAGTTTAATTATCTGTTCTCTCTCGAACTCCTTTTCATATAATCCCCTGATTAACCTCCACTTCCACTGTTCCCGTTGTGGCAGCTTCCCGGTAGTCGCTTTTGTTTTCAGGTGTGCCATGACGATTATAGCAAAGGGATTGTTACTTGCTTCCAATTAGTCACTGATAACTGATAACTGATAACTGATAACTGATTAGTTGGTGAACTTCAGGAAAGAAGAAGCATAAAAACGCTTCAAAATATTCGCTTAATGCTTCTTTCCAGGGTTCATCATAATTGGCGGTTGTTTGGTTCATGGCGAGATAAATTAGCACACTAAGTACGGAATAACCGTAGCGTAACGCACCGATTTAATAATAGAGGTGGTGCGTTACGGCGGATTGTTGATGGGTGTTTTTTTTGACCGAATTGTTAGCCACCTAACGCACCCTACGCCTAATTTTATTGGTAAAATTAGTGGCTGTGTGGCTAGGTTAATTTATCAGTGCGAAATCAGCCGCTATCAGGGTAGGAACAGTCAACAAACTGGCAAATTCAGCACCACTTCCTAAGCCAGCAGCACTACCATTTTGATTGTAGTAGATACTGCCACTACTGGTACTGTAAACGATAAAAGCGCTGCTAGTGGCGACTAAATCATCGTCAGCGACGCTGGCAAATTCAGCCGGTTGACTGAAGCCATTGCCAATGCTACTTTGTAAAGCGGTAAATATGGCTTTACTTAACGCTATTTTATCACTACCCGAAGTGAAATCGCTGATGGTATCGATTCCTAAATTACTACTGTTGAAGATAAAGTTATCGCTACCATTACCACCAGTGAGTAAATCATCACCAAAACCACCAATTAAACTATCGTTTCCGTCTTGACCGGTTAATTGATCGTTGCCACCACCACCAGTTAGAGTATTATTAAGGCTATTCCCGGTTAGTCGGTCATTACCGCTATCGCCAATAATATTTTCGATGGTGTTATTTGCGGAAAAAGTCAATTTTAGATTATTGGTAACGGCGGTTTGGACAGCAGTAGTCCCCAAGTTAACTCTTACTGCGGTATTTGTCCCAGTAAAGTCGAGGGTATCGATACCACCGGTGGTAGTTTCTTGGATGGTATCGCTTCCTAATGGGGTTGAAGCATTGAAGCAGTAAATATCGTTACCATTAGCGCCAGCGAGGATATTGTTACCGCTATTTCCAGTGATTTTATTGTCACCAGCGTTACCTGTACCATTAATATTATTACTGCCAATTAGTCTGAGGTTTTCCACATTATTGGGTAAGGTTCGAGTAATGCTGCTTTGTAGGGTGTCAGTAATAATTACTTGTCCAATTGCTTCGTCGGGATTGATGGTAGCATTAACCGCATTTGACAGGGTTACTGTAAAGGCTTCATCGGCTTCGTTGAGGTTATCATTCAGTAAGGGAATGCTAATAGTAGCAGTGGAAGTATTCGCCGCAATGGTGAGGGTTCCTGTCTGGCTAGTGTAATCTACATTGGCGGTAGCATCAATGGGTGCAGTGGTATAGTTGACAGTAATTTGTTGTGGATTGGGGTTATTGACAGTAACGGTGAGGATGGCATTACTATTTTGACCTTCCACCACGGTGATGTCATTGATGGAGAGTTGCGAGGTGACACTGGTAGCGGGGACATTGGTAATCGTCCCGGTAACTGCGGTAGTTGTCCCAACTGTATAACCTGTCCCGGTCGCGAGAGTTAAAATGACAGTTTCATTACTTTCAGCAGTTGTGTCAGGAGTCGGGTCAACGGTTACAGTCGCAGTGGATGAACCAGCAGCAAAGGTGACACTGGTGGGAATAGAAGTGTAATCGGTTCCATTAGTAGCTGTCCCACTGATGCTGTAGTTAACCGTTAAAGAATTAGTGGTTACTCCACTACGGGTGAAGGTATAGAGTAAGTT
>NZ_JAPZRB010000573.1:0-1311 GCF_027531105.1 Microcystis sp. LE18-22.4A | reverse complement strand
ATAGCCATTACGACTGATTTGTTCGAGGTTTTCTCTTTGTTCCCCTGTTAGATTGACTTTATCTCGCCGACCTCTTCCCATGATTGATGTCCTCTGCTTGTTCGAGCTATTGCCCTATTTTAGCTGAAACAGTCCACTAGGATGCGCTTTTCGATAGCGTAACGCACCAATTTAATAATAAAGTTGGTGCGCGGGGCGCGGATTGTTGATTTTGTTTTTTTAACAGAGATTATCACCGCAAACACACACCCTACAAGATCGGCGTACTGCTAGGCAGTGCCTTCGGCATCGCACTATTGGGCATTCAGGTTTCTGAGAATTTTTTGTGCTAAAAATTCTTTGATTTCTGTATGTCGTGGTACAGCTTCAATGACCCCAGTTTGAGGGTTAATCCAAAGAGAATGAGAAGCGCCCTCTCGCTTAAGATAACAACCAGCTTTCCGCAACTTTTTTTCTAATTCTTGACGTTTCATGGAATGGAAATTGTCTCCTCGATCGCTTCTTTTGGTAGTCCTCGACGAATATCAGCCAAACGATCTTCAAAAATTAGTTGAATAGCACTTTTTAAGCTTTCTTTGGCTTCTTCAATGGTTTCTCCTTGACCATTTGCACCTAGGACTTCAGGACAAATCGCCCAGTATCCCCCTTCTGTTGCTGCTTCAATGATGGCGGTGAATTCTCCTTTCATGACAATCTCCTTTGATAATTTATGAATTATTTGATAATTTATGAATTAGCGTGCTGCTACGCAGTGCCTTCAACATCGCACTCTCAACCAAAATATCACAAGATCACGACACAAGATTAGAGCATCATGGGGATGATGTTGGGTTGAGTACCGATCACCCAACCTACAAGAGCGGCGATCGCACTTTAAGTAAATTAATGATCGCCTTTCGGAATTTAGGCTCTTCGTTACTCTTTATGCTAAATCAACAGACAAGATGCCAAGACAACATACTTCTAACCCAAAAATTCCGAAAGTTTCTCAAGCCATAGGCTCTCCGTTTTATTAGTTTAAGTTTATTGTTGATTCCCTCGACCATCCCATTCGTTGTCCTTCGCTCGAAATAACTAATGATTTCTCCAAACCAGTTTCGGATTGTTTGACAACTCTTAGTAAAAACACTGGAGGATTTTGCCAACCATTCCGAGATGGATAGCATTCCCTCTGTCGGATTCTCTGAGGTTTCATAAATCTTTCTAAATTCTTCCTTTAATTCCTGCATCTTTTTCAAATTTGGCAATTTTTCTTTGATAGCTTCTAGTTTAATTTTTTGGGGTTCCGTTAAATCTTCTTCATTTTTTAAC
>NZ_JAPZRB010000001.1:0-1271 GCF_027531105.1 Microcystis sp. LE18-22.4A | reverse complement strand
CCTGTGCCGATTATTTTTAGCAAACTCTCCTAGTTCTCTCTAACCTGAGTATCCTAGCATTGTTCCCAGTATTATTACTACTAATACTATCCATAAAGGGTGTCTTTTTCCTTTATCTTTCCGAAAGTCCTTGACTTGTTTTAGTTTTTCTATTAAGCTCAACATATCTTTCAAAAGTTCGCGTTCACTTCTCATTTTACCTGACAGTGATCGCTTTTACTTTTGATATTCTGATATTAGGAGAAATTTTTGCTATTGCTACCATTGTATCGGGGCGATTCCTCAAACGCCGCCAGAGATACTGGTTTTCCTTCGTTAAGGCCTGCATCCTCTGCTTATTCACTCCCTTGGGGACAATCCTCGGAGTCTTCACGATTATTGTTCTCTCCCGCCAGTCTGTTAAGGAGCTATACGGGCTTCCTAATGCAGATCCTGCTAATTAACATCTCCAAATGAGAGCGGCCCTCAATGAATAGTCCTAGTAGCGGCCGCCGTCAGGCTCAATAAGAAAGCCACGAACTGGATACTGAAAATAATAAATGCTATCAACTGACCCAGCGATAATTGAGCGGCGAGGACTGGGGAAGCCCCATACCAGAAAAGGAAGAGTACGATTAGGGTCAAAGGCAAGCGGAAAGAAAGAGGAAGAGGTTCTGAACCAGACTCGGCTACCAATCTGTTTCTTTTGAGAAGGTAATAGGTTCCACAGGCTAGGGCAGTTAGTCCAGTGGAAGCAAAGGCAAGTTGAGGACTGTAAATAGCCATTAATGATAGCATGGCCAAGACTTTAGGGAGTGTGACAGCGACTTTGAGAAAGAGTTTCCTAGCCAGACCGTTGCCTATGATGGCGGCGGTGAGAGCGGCTAGGCCGATCTCCGAGGCACTGGCAAAGAGAGTCGTCACTATCAAGAAAACACCCAATATGTTGAGAGTCTCAGGCGAGTTCTGGATGATGACCTTATCGATAATCACCTGAATGACTAAGGGGATAGACAACCAGAACAGAGTACCGAAGGCACTTAAAAAGAAGACGGTTATCGATAAGAGCAGTTGAATGATAATTGTTACTCCCCGAAGCTAAACTCACCGGATGAACGATCCAAGCTAGACATACCATAAAATATTTAGCCACAAAAAAGCACCCCCTTGCGGGAGTGCCTTTTCGTTCAGACTAGGAATTAACCATTGATAGCGGGAGCAGTCAGAGCTACAGGAGCCTGTTCACCACTAGCCAAGTCTAAGGGGAAGTTGTGAGCGTTGCGCTCGTGCAT
>NZ_JAPZRB010000559.1:0-1522 GCF_027531105.1 Microcystis sp. LE18-22.4A | reverse complement strand
ATTAATCTCTAGAGTAAGGGATTCCCTCTGTAGCCATGTTTTTGCTGATTTTCTGCCCCGAAACAAGCTATAATGGTCTAAAGGTCAAATTTGAAAATTTTTGCCTCAAACCCTATCGGCGTAAGAACTTCAGGATTTTGTCTCCAGTAGTTCATTGGTATTGTATTGCTTGAACTCAGGCTCTGTAAGACTTTTAGCCATAGCTAGTATGTTTATACGGGGGAAGTCCAGGAATAAGGTCGGGTGCGGTGATTTGTTAGACGGGCTTATATTGATAACTAAGTTCGAGTGCGTTGCAAAAACTATTGAGGCGATTCAGTAAGGCATTATAGTAAGGGTAAGGATCGTCTTGTTCATTCTGGAGACGGGTATACAAGGTTAGCTCTGGCTCTGGAGCTAGGTGATCTTTAGGGATATCTAAACCAGCTTGGGTTAAACGCGTTGCCGCGATCGCAACTAGCAAAGCCCCAATTGTATCGCACTCACCATTGTGCAGAGCTTTCAGTCCGGGCAGGATAGTCTCGGCTCCTGGCAACTCATTGAGATTCATGATTGTTCCTCCTCTGGTTGATCTTCAAAACGTTCAATGAAGTTCTCGATTCTGCTTCTGAGTATATCAGGGTTAAGAGAGGGGAATCGGATTAGTTCAGGTACAATTGCCTCAAAGCAATCCCTTAGCTCACTCAAAGAGAATAATTTCTGTTTGTACATAGCTTCAACATCTTTAATGTCGCGATCAAATCCCCTAGATAGTTTAGAAAGAGCTTGGGCTGTAAAATCATAGTGATAGAACGAGATTTGACCTCGTTTGCCAATAAATACGCTTCTGTCGCGCCATCCTGGAAGAGGTGGCAAGAAATCCTGCGGAGATGCCAGTTCGATATTGATGTTTAATTCTTGTTTGAGCTTGGCGATCGCTTGAAAAATGCCCAGTGGTTCAGGATCTAGACGAAGATCAACATCAACTGTGGAGTTGCGCCATCCAACCAGCAAGGCACTAGCTCCACCTGTAAAGTAGATGCAGCCGGAACCCTGAGCTTCTTTCCCTAAGATTTGCATCAGGCGTTTTAACTTCTGAGCGTCAACGTTTGCACGCATTTTTTTGCCGTGATTATCTGCCTCAAGTGACGATTTTAGTTTAGTGCCTACTCAAAAGTCAATTCTACTCTTCTATCACCTGTGCGATAGTATAGGGACAAAACTCTGGAAAAATGCTGAGGAATAAACCTGTTTGTCTGGCGGCTTCTCGACGCGCTCTGGTATATTCCCTGTCCAAAATTTGCGCGGGATAACTGCTTAAACTGGGACTATCCTCTAATTGACGAGGAATTTGCGATCGTCCATCATTAGAACTCTTGCAAATTAATTATATGTTATAATGATGGGTTAACTAATTTTCCCCAAAAAATTAGTTAATCAGTACATTTGTCCTGAATGAAAACTTGAAGTTTAACTTTTAACTCAAAACTCTTTAGAGCTGCTTTAATTTGGTTATCAAAACCTCTTTATTTAAGCGGCACAA